>VBOM01000019.1 GCA_005877535.1 Nitrospirota bacterium
CCAACCGACAGAGTGTTGACCGATGAGCCAGTCTCCGTGTAGCCGTCGATCGTGACCCTGTGCGTGATCGTCGGCAGAGCGGAAGCCAGATTGATCGTATGCACACCCGCGCCGGCGATATTGAACACGATCGTGTCGAAATCTGCGCCCGTGTTGGCAGTGGTGATCACTGTACGCAATGAGCCCGCACCCGCATCGTTCGTATTAGTGACGGTTAAGGTCCCCAGCGCATGGTCCCAGGCCGCCTGCGTGCTTGCACCGATCACAACTGAAGTGTCAATCGATCCGGTGGTGACCTCGAGTTGCCAGTCTGCGTACTCAGAGGCACTGCCTGTCCGGTCCGTGCTCGCAGCCACATCAGCGCCGGTGAGAGTGGCCAACGTGTTCATTGCCAGTTGCCCGGCTTCGCCACGGCCAAAGTCACAACCGTAGATCAGGAGGTCAGCGTCAGCGGATAAGCTCCGACCAATCTGTTGAAACTGTTCGGCATAGCTCGTGCTGATCGAATCTTGCGTGAGGAAGCTGGCGCCGAGATGCATCTCGGCTTCGGTGCCATCACCAATCAGGTGGATCGCATCGATGCCCGTACGGCCCGCAAGAATCTCTGCCATTTGGGCTACGCCGTCACGGGACGGGTCGAGCACGTGCACTTCGACGTTGGGGCTGATGCCGTCGAGGAGTTGCTGGTAGTCGCGGACGCTAGGGGACAGAAACACGATTTCCTGGCGGGCAGCCGATGCATCAAGCGCCGCCAGGGCATCGAAGAGAGCTTGGTCGCCAGTCGGCGCAGCGGGCGGTTCTCCGGTCGGCGCAGCGGGCGCGGTATCTGCTGTCGCAGTTTTTTCAGCCGAGAAGGATGCATCAGCCTGGCTTTGCGCGACCTGCTCGGTGGTAACCTTGCTCGCTGTCGCAGCCGACGCGCCGTCGAACATGATGCGCGATTCGAGCGAAAGCAATGACCCGCCGAAGGTCGACAGGGTGACGACGCGCGCATCCGCGGAGGCATGGTTGGGCCCTCGCGCTGGCTTGACTGCCGTTTTCTTCTGCTTACGTGGAATTCTCATGGCATAGGGACGAAACCACTGGTCCTAGATCCTCACCATAGAATCTAGCAAGGGTGGTGCCAGTTCTCGTAGCAAATTCATCTTTTTTACTGGCCAGTTAGACTGTACTCGGTGGGGAGGTTCGTCGAAGGCTGCAGAATGCGCTTTGGAGCGACATATACTGGTCTGACACCTTTGAGGGGGGTCAACAGTGAGAGCTGGCACTACGTATCTGTCCTAGGCACCGCTTTCGCGTATGAAGATGCGGGCGCCCTGCTCCCAGGCTCGTTGGGCGAAGCTGATACGAGGGCCCTTCACCAGCACGGTCCCTCGCACAGCTTGGTTCCATCGGGGCGACGACCCGACGAGATGCAGGGTAACGCGATAGACGGAGGTTTCCGGTTTCAATCTGCGATTGGCATCTTCTCGAACCGGTACGTCTCCGCCATAGAGAGATGCAAGGTAGGGCACCGTGAAGCTGCTTTCGTCGATGTCTCGAATCTCGACAACCAGCGCCTCCAAGCTCGGCCGATCCGGCCCCTGGGGAATGAATCGAGCTGATTGACCCGCGTGGAGATAGCCGACGTCCGTCTCGGGAGCCAGTGCATGCAGCTCTTCACCCGCCGGATCAATCACGTACGCGAGTGGCAGCTCCTTGTTGATCCACTGTCCCACGTGCAGGGCTTCCGCTCGGTCGGTCACCACTCCCGCGATCGGCGTCGTTAGTGCTAGATTCCGCTGCTGCTGTAGTAGGTCTTCAAACTGTGAGAGGCGAGCCTTCAAGGTTTCCAACGTCACCTGGTGCTTCGCGAGCTCTTGCCGGTCGACGAACTGGCGCTGGCCCCTCAACTGCTCTACCTCAATCCGCTTACGTGTCAACGCCATATCTTTTTCAAGCACCGGCGATTCCAACACAACCAGCCTGTCCCCCACTTCCACCCGCCGCCCTTCTTTTGCCGCCAGTTCGACAATCCTCCCAGGCACCGGCGCATAGATTGTGGCGTGTGGCGTCGATTCCAACACCGCAGGGAGGCTGATGCGATCGGACCAGGGAATGAACAGCACTGCCATCAGGAAGGCCAGGAAACCGACCGATGCCCATGCTCGGCCCTGTTTAGGAATCGCTCCGCGTAAGGTCCACCAGGCCTTGAGCTCGCGCACGATCGGGAGCACGATGAACCAACCGATCTCGATTGCAAATAAGATCAGGCCCAAAAGTTTAAAAAAATAGTGGTACACCATCAGCGCGATGCCGAGAAACAGCGTGACGCGGTATGCCCACACCCCCCAGGCAAACCAGACCAAGAATCGGCGTTGGGCAGCGGCAACCGGCTCGGGCATCGGCATATCCAGGCCGAGCAGGAGTCGCCGTAGTTGCCACCGCCCGAAGGCAAAGGCTCGATCGTGCAAGTTGGGAATACCTAACAAATCGGAGAGCACATAGTACCCATCGAATCGCATGAACGGGCTCAAATTAATGCCAGCGCCTACCATCAGACTCGTGGTCGCCACGATAAACACTAAGCTCCGCGCCACGCCGTCATCGAGAAAGTTCCACGCGAAAATCGCCAGGGCGGCCAACGCGCATTCGACGACCATCCCGGCGGCGCCGATGGCGGCACGCTGGTGACGGGAGGTCAGTTTCCACGCATCGGAGGTGTCCGAATACAGCATCGGCACCATCACGACCATGGCAATGCCCATGGTGGGGACCCGACAGCCATAGCGTGTCGCCGTATAGGCATGCCCAAGTTCATGAAACATTTTGACGACGGCCAGGCTGAGGGCGTACAGCGCGAGGCCACGCGGGGTGAAAAAATGCAGGACGGTGGCTGTGAATGTGTCCCACTGCCGCGAGACGAGATAGACACCCGCCAGCCCGATGAGCGCGATAATCCAGGCAATCGATTTTGAAAAGAGCCAGTCGACGAAGGGAAGAGTCGCGCGCAGGAATCGATCCGGCCGGACCAGCGGAATCTGGAAGAATAGATAGTGGTGGACGAGCCACATCAGCCATTGTGGCCTTGCGGCTTCTACATAGGCCACATAAGCTCGGTAGCCCCCCTGCGGTGGTTCCCGCATAAGATGGTTCCCATATAAGAACCGTAGAAGATCGTCGATATCCTGCCTGGTGGCGTGGCAGGTTGTCTCCGCACGGATCTGCGACAGGACAGCCTGTGCCGATTGATCATTCCAACGCGAAAGAATCTGGTAGGCAGCCCAGCCGATCTGAAAATATTTCCCGCGGACCGGATCGACGATGACCCATGTGGGCGAACCGTCGGTGGCTGAGGCACCAGCGATGAGCCGCAGATCCTCACGCAACGGAGGCAGCACGGCATCCTGCTTGGGGAGCGTGGCCGGCTTCATAGCCCAATCCATGGTCGGATGGCGGAGATCGGGCGACGGAACAGATAGGTGAACAACAGTACCTGCTCTCCATAGATTTTGGCACTTCCTTGCCAACCGATACGGAATTCCGAGGACCCCTGCCCAAGCTGTGCCATCACGCGGTAGGCCAGCCTATTGTTCGACAAGACCTCCGCATGGTAACTCGCATGACTAACCGTGGCAGGAACGCTGGAGAAGGGATTGGCATTCAGGAAGAGTGCCACCGATGCGCCTTCGTGCAACACAATGGCATCTTCCACCGGCAGATCGATCCGAACCTCCAGCTGTTGCGGGTTCGCCAGTTCCATGATGCGTTGGCCGACCACGACCGGTTTCCCTATCCAATCGGACTTGTCCGTGTAGAGCAACAGCCCGGCTTGCTCTGCCTTCACCTCGACCTTCGCCAACCGTTCATAAGTATAGTTCCGCTCGGTTTCTCGCAACTCGACTTCGGCTTTCGACAACGGAACTTCGGCCTTTTGTTCCGCTTCCACGAATGAGCCTTGCGCCGCGCGCCGATACTGCGCCATCGCCACGTCGAGGTTCCGTTCCGCAACGTCATACTCACTTCTGAACGTGGTGTCTTCGTATTTGAACAAGACTTGGCCTTCGGACACGGCGGTATTGGGGAGGACGAGAATCTCGGCGATGACACCGTCGATCGGCGCGCTCACGATCAGAGGATCCTTTGCGACAATCTTCGCAGGCGCCAGCGTCGACATAGGGACGGGAATGGCCAGTGCGCCCAGCGTTGCAGCCGCGAGTATCCACGTCGTGGTCCGGCTCAGTCCCCATCGCCACCGACGGCTGTTCGATGGGCCGACGGCATGCCAAGCATAGGCATAGGCTTCGCTGAGCCGCTGCAGGATCGGCACCTCGAAGTCCGCCCATGGTTGGTCCCGCGTCAGCCACAGACCGCCGAGGATCTGTCCACCCGGGTGCTTGAGCGGACACCATAGTCCATAGCCTGGAGTAAATTCCTTCCAGTCTGGTCTGAGTTCGGTAGGACAATCCGCTTCCGTGACGTGACTGATGTCCGGCCCTGTCGAGGTCCTGCGCAGACCTCCAATCAATCGCTCGGTCCATTGCATCAAGGGCACGGTGCGATCCACCACCGGGACGCTCGATGCGGCTCTTACCTGATAACTCTGTGTCGACGGGTTCGGCGGGCTGAGCAGGATTGCTTGTTGATAGGGAATCAACCGGCGCGTTTCATTGACGAAGAGAAATTGCAGTTCTTGCTGGGTCTGGACGGCGCGAACCTTCCCTTCCACCTGAAGCAACGTGTAGACCACCGCGTTCTTCGGCAGGCTGTGTGGCTTACTTTCTGCTGCGATCATATCAGTGTGGGAGTTCAGCGAACGAGGCGGTCCCGCTCATGCCTGCCAGCACATTGTCGGGCTGGGTGCGGAACAGACCCTTCACCTTCACCGTCTGGCTGGCAGGGTCGACGTTCGCGCCTATGTCCTGAACCACGGCTGGGTAGCGGAGTCCCGTTTCATCTACGGCGTACTCGAAGGGCGTGCCGACCTTCAGCCACGCGAGGGACTTCGACGGCAAAATGAGCGCGATCTCGAGCAGGCTATCATCCAACAGGCTAATGAGCTGGTCGTTGGGAAATACATTTTCGTGTTCGTTCACGATCGTTTTGACGACACGTCCGGGAAAGGGTGCGCGCACCGTGCAGCCTTTCACATTGACTTGCGCAGCGCTCACGGCGGCGAAAGCTTTTTCGGCTTCGGCCTGAGAGACATCGATTTCGAGTGTCCCAACGGAATCGTGCTTGGCGAGCCGGAGGTTGTTCTCGTAGGTCTTTCTCCTGCCGCGATATTCCGCCTGGGCGCTCGCCAGTTCCGCCTCATACTTCGAACAGTCGAGGGCGACCAGGAGGGCTCCTTTTTTAAACCGCTGTCCCTCCTTGAAGGGCAACTGGCTGATCCGTCCCTGAACCTGGCTGGCTAAGGTGGCTTGTGCGGTCGCCTTCACCACCCCTCGGATCGTGCTGAGTTCTGCCGCGCTGCTTGCGGGCTTGGGATCTGACTTGGTGCCGGCCGTTGCCAGCAGCATCGATGTCAGGAGCCACAGGCCCAGGATCGAGCCACCGATCAGCAGCCAACGGGGACAGGTCATTTGAGTAACTCCTTGCTTTTCGCCCATCGCGTACGAATTTCAAGGGCAAGGTCCGCCACGCTCTGTTCCTGCGTCAGATCGTTGGGCAGCACATCTTCTCCGACGGCGGCCAGGAGCGACGCCCAGGAGCTTTGGAGTTCCGCCTCCATGGCATCGTATCGCAGTTGCGCCGCTACCTGATTGACTCGCTCGCGCAGCATGGCCTGTTCGCTCAATCGGGCCATCCGCCATGCCAGGCGCGTCTGATCGGCAATTTGGGACTGCGTGTCGTGATAGAGCCTCGCTGTCGAGGTTTCTTTCTTCGCCTGTGCCACCTGCGCCACGCTGACATGCACTTGCGACATGATGGCCATGGTCAGCGCGAGAGTCTGCGTGTGCAGAACCTTATCTTGCGCCTCAATGGTCTTCGCCCGGGCCGGATACCGAAATATGTTCAGCAAGTTCCAGCTGGCCCGTGCGGCATAGGCGGCCCAATTGTTATGGAAGAGAAAGCTGTTGCTGTTGTAGTTCTCGCCGACTTGGAGATTCAGGCTGGGGAGCATTTCAAGGAGTGCCGCTTTGGCCTCGCGCGCGTTGATGCGACGACGGTAATCGATCATCCTCAGCTCCGGGCGTGCTTCCAGAGCCCGATCCTCCAGCACCGTCATATCAAGCGGAAGGTTCAGCGTTCTGGCCTCTCGCTCAGGAACCATGAGTACCATCTCGTGCTCTCGTCCTGGGGGAAGATTGATCAGCGCGGCCACTTGAAGCTTCGCTGCAACGAGCTCCCGGAACAGCTGTTGAATGTATCGTTGCGTATTCAGGAGATCGAGCTTGTACTGCAAGGGAACCAGCGGCGAACTGAGCTTTTCATCCTGGACGGCTTGGGCCTTCTCGAGAGCGTTCTTGACCCACTCATCCAGCATCTTCAGGGACGGAAGAATCCGCTCCGCGCTGACGGCCCGCCAATAGGCGGCCCGCACATCCTGCATCACGCGATTGGCCACGCGCCGCCGTTCTTCCTCAGCGATCATCACGTCGTCGGCCGCCTGCTTCGCCCGGATGTATGACATTCCGAAATCCAACACATTCCAGCTGAGTGACAGATCGCCCGAGAAAACGTTTTTTTCAGACGAGGTAAAGGGTTCGAGGACCTGGTTCCCCGTAATCAAGGACCGCGCAAATCCTCCGGTGAAATTATTGCGACCGTCGAATCCTGCGTTCGCCGCAAGACGAGGCAACATTGCATAGTGAGACAGGTCGAGTTGGGTCTGCGCCAGCATCTTGTGCATCAGCTCGACGCGCGCGTCGAGGTTATACTTCAGCGCGCGCGCCATCGCTTCGTAGAGATCGATCGGTCCGGAGACGGGTTCTTGATCCTTTGTCAGAACGGCCCGGTCTTCATACACTCGTGATTGCACCTCGGCCGTCGTCAACGGTATCGGTTTGATTGCACAACTGCTCAGACCGATGATGGCGAAGGTCGTCAGCACCGCCAGCAAAGGGCCGGTCATGCCGCACGATCGTTCGGTTGGATAATTTAGCCCGTTCACCACGTCACTTTCCTGTTCAGACACATTCGTTGAGCCAGACCTATTCCGCTCTGCGCCAGACAACAGAACTCTGCTGCCCGGCCACCCGACCGATAGAACTAATACGACCTATTAGTGTCTGGTTATGAGAACCAATGGGGCCTGTTTTTATATTGTTTTCTTATGAGAGTACTCACTTGCTGTGGTTTGTCATCTTTTTTCCGCTTATGGGACATCTCTTTATCGGTTTGGTCATGGCTAAAATTGAGCGAAAGCCTCTCCTGCCTCTGGGGATGATCATCGCAATCACACGGCGAGGTATGCGCTCAATTTTAGCCATGACCAAACCGATAACAATCGCACAAACTGTGTTTTTCCTTTTTACGCATCACATTTCTTGGTAGCTTGTGTACAAGATGTTGGGAGTGTGACCGCTTCGGTTGACAACAGTTCCATCCATCACCAAGGAGATCTCTATGAAAGAAGCAGGATCAACAGCGAATGCAACGAGCCTGTCCCCGACAAGCCCGTTACAGCCAAGCCAGCCCACTAATGTCGCTCCGACGGTCCAGTTTGATGTCTCCAACCTTCAGAATTCTTACGCCAACGTGTGCAACGTGTCCTCGACCCGTGAAGAAGTGGTGTTGGCCTTTGGCGTCAATAATGTGTGGGAGCGGGCGCAGGCGAATATCCAGGTCCAGTTGACGAGCCGTATCGTGCTGAACCCCTATGCGGCGAAGCGGTTGACTGCCGTGCTCAATCGCGTAGTCGCCGAATATGAGTCCAAGTTTGGGGCGTTGAAGGAAGACCCCAGGCCACAGGCCAATGCAGCCTAAGAGAAAGGAACCCCGCCGAACGTCGTCGGTCCAGAGTGAGCACTTCAGCAGCCATGCAGATGATTTGATTGGTTTCAGGGCGCGCCCGCTCGGCCAGCCAGATATCCCGTCGCCCAAGCCCATTGGAAGTTGAACCCGCCGATCCGGCCGTCGCAGTCGAGGATCTCACCGATCAGATAGAGGCCTGGCACCAGCTTGGATTCCATGGTCTGAAAATTGATCTCTTCGAGCGGCACTCCGCCGGCTGTGACCTCGGCATAGTTCCAGCCTCGATCGTGTTTGACTGGGAATTTGAACTTGGTCAGCGCAGCGAGCAGACGATCTCGGTCTCTTCGCGGTAGTTGTGCAACCGCCATATTGGGATCACATTCGGCATGGGAACAGAGCGTCTCGGCAAACCGCTCCGGTATCTGTTGAGCCCATATCTTAAGCAAGGAGCGCCGGGGATGGTTCGTCGCTCGCCCCATAAGCCACGACTTCGCTTGTTCTTGCATCTGACCGGGCAAGAAGTTTCCATAGACCTCAACAGTTTCTCCCTGCTCATGTCCGAGTGTCCAGAAGCGGCTGGCGTCCATCACGACTGGGCCACTAATCCCGAAATGCGTCCAGAGCAAGCTCCCTATTCTGCAGTCGACTTTGCAACTCTTCACCATTGTGGTCAGCTCAACCTCATGCGAGATACCGGAGAGCGTCTTGTGAAACATCGTGTCGTCGAGCACCAATGGCACGAGTGCTGGGACGGTGGCCGTCACGTGATGGCCGAATCGACGGGCGAGGCTGTACCCAAACCCGTCACTCCCAGATTTGGGGATCGATCGGCCTCCGGTCGCCAGAATGACCTTCCTTGTCTGCAGCGTTCCGTGAGTATGATGAACTGAGAACCTGGCTTGGGGACCAGGAAGATGATCGACTCTCGTCACGCGATGGTCAGAATGAATGATGACACCCAGCGCGCGACATCGATTGAGGAGTGCGGTCAGGATAGTTCGTGCCTTGTCGGTCACCGGAAAGAGCTTGCCGGTCTTTTCGCGTTTGAGCTCGACTCCTAACGAGGCAAACCACTTCAAGGTCTGCTCAACGGAGAACGCCGCCAGCACGTTCCTGATGATCCGGCGATTGCCAAAGTAGTCGGTGGGGGTGACGACCTCGTGCGAGACATTACAGCGGCCGCCTCCCGAGACGAGAATCTTGGCGCCGATCGTTTTTACACCATCGAGAAGCACGATCCTCTGCGGGCAATTGCCCTTCGCGGCCGTCTCTGCCGTGAAAATCGAGGCTGCCAGCCCGGCGGCACCTGCGCCGATCACTGCGATATCATGTATGTCTTTATCTGTAGACATTAGCGAGTTCTAACTGCCAGTTAACACCTTATTAATCTTGCAGTGCTAATGTTTCGCTTGTCCAAGGACGACTCGTCGGCGCTGGAACACTTGAGATCAGGAGGTGGGCACGATGACCTGTCAAAAATGCAAAGGACTGATGGTGAAAGAGTGGCGACCGGAGTTTTCGCAGGAAGCTGCGGTGCTCCGCTGTATCAATTGCGGGCTGGTCCTCGATCCCTTGATTGCGCAGAATCGCGTGACCCCGTTGCGTGCGAAGCAGCGGGTCCTGAACGCGGCTTAATGGTTCGTCCGAACTCGTGAGCCATTTGGGTCGGTAAGGACGACTTGCAGAACCGACCGAATTGGGAAAGTGTGGACGTTGCGCTCGTGGTTAGACCGAAAACTCCGCCCATAAGAATGTATGATCTGAGGGGTCTTTCGCTCGCCTCGGCTCGACGTCCACCACTACCCTGACACACTGCTCTGCCAACCAGGCCGTTGCCAGAATATGGTCGATGCGCCAGCCTTTATTCGCTTCCAGCGAGCCCGGCGCTCGATAATCCCAAAACGTATACTGCTGCCGGTCCGGATAGAGTTTCACGAACACATCCTGAAATCCCCACGCCAATGTGTTCTCATACGCCCGCCGCGCATCTTCGTGATAGCAGACATGCTTGAGATGTTTCTCCGGGCTGTGCACGTCCATCGGCCGCGGAGCCACGTTCATATCACCGCACCATACGGCCGGTTTGTTCGGCAACACATGTTTTTCGAAATACTTGCGGAGTCGACCATACCAGCTAAGCTTGTATTGATACTTGGGTGAGTCGATCTCGAACCCCTGGGGTACGTAAGTATTCACGATGGGTATCCCCTTGATCACTACGCGCAAGAGACGCGATTCCTCCGACTCGCCTCCGTCATCAAACCCATACGCCACCGCCTCCGGCTTCTCCAGACTCAGTATCGCGACACCGTTGTAAGACTTCATCCCCCGGTAGGTGATTTCGTACCCGGACTCCGCCAATGCCAGCAGCGGAAACTCGCTGTCCTGGACTTTGGTTTCTTGAAGACAGAGGACATCGGGCTTCTGCTGGGCAAGCCATTCGAGCACGATCGGCAACCGTTTGCGGAGAGAATTCACGTTGAAGGTCGCGATCTTCATTCAAAGACCCATCGATATTCAGACCGCTGCATCCTAGCAAAAGGCCCACGGGGGAACAAGGCAAGTGACAGGGTCATTGAAGCGGTTAACAGAGGAGGCGATTCCAGTCTTTAGCGCGAAGTCATGATAGTGAGTCGAGCCCCCGAAGAGTTTGTTTCACGCCCACCTCGATCCGAGAGGTTCTCAACATAGAAGGGCCCTCAGGAGGAAAAACCTCCGGAGGGCCAGGCAATCTACTGACGCAACTGCTATGACTTATGGCGCGCCCGCAGGGGCAGGTGCTGACATCGGAGCAGTAGCTGCGGGATGGGCGTTTGCCGCATCTTTGTGCGCCTTCATTTTGCCCTTCATTTCATGGCGCTTCGCCTTCATCGCTTCTTTCCGGGCTTTCATCTTGCCTTTCATCTCTTCCTTCTTCGCCTTCATATCGCCCTTCATCGCTTCTTTCTCGGCCTTCATCTCGTCTTTCATATTACCCATCTCGCCCTTCATGGCATCATCAGCCAGAAGTAGCGAGCTGGTTCCAAGTAGGCACAGAGCGGCAAACGCGACGACGATCAATTTCTGCATGCGGCACCTCCTTATAGGGACACGAGTGTGAGATGAACCAATGGTATCATGATCCGGCAAAGCGTTGCACGACTTTCGTGGCTTGTCAAGGAATGCCAGGACCGGCCTTGCGACGCGTGTCGAACACCCGTTCAGCACATGGAGACCGGGTAGAGCAGGGAAATCACCTGTTCGACGCGCAAGCGACCACGATCGGGAACGGGGGAAATCTCAGAACCAAATGCACGTGGCCAGCTTCGGATAGTTAAATCGTAACTCGAGGCTTCGAAGAGAGAGAGCTTCGAGTAGGCGGTCTGCTCCAACAACTTCATCTGACGACCGGATTCTTCCATACAGTGAGTACATTCGGCCTTGGCTGCGTCATCGGCATCCGGCTAATCGTCCTTTGCCCACTGATCGGAGTCACGTGGGTAAAGAGCCCATACTCCGGTCGGAATTCTCTTTCACCAGGGTATCCGTAAACAGCAAGCAGTTCAGAACACTGCCCGCGGCCCGTATAGAGATGCGGGCTCGGCCCGATATCGAGGAGCTTGGTCGCGATAACGAGGGGCATGGCAAAGGCTTGGAATTCGTGCGCTCAGAAGATAACCAACCCCGCCAGCAACACGAACACCATTCGTATTGGAGATCGAAACAACTCGTCGACGCTTTGCTTCTGTCGAGATGATCGGACCCTTTGCGATCGCTTGGACGATCATTGTCCGTAGGATCAAAGAGAGCAGCAGCAGATGTGAGGTGCACCTGTCGAGCACGACTGAGTTATCGATATGCGGCAATCGGGAGTGATGGATCACAGTATTAGAACATTAATTAGCGTTGAGCGTATCATGGGTTCCCGGCACACATTCTTCGCGTTTCCACTGTTTCAGAATCTTATGTTCGTCGAAGGTCAGTGTATAGCGGTAGCAGTACAACATGGCTTTGGGACCTTCTGCGGAAGCCTTCCCCATTAATGCGGCTGCTTGTTGCGCCGTGTCGGTCAGTTGGGAAAGGCTCACCGAGGCCAATTCTTTGTCACTGATCGGAAAGCGATAGGTCCAGACCGAATCCCCCCCGA
>VBOM01000236.1 GCA_005877535.1 Nitrospirota bacterium
GCCGAGTTCTGCGCGTCCGCGAGGCCATCGATCCAATTGGGGAAAGCTTGCCGGACTGGCACATCATGACGGCACTGGCTAACGCGTTAGGCTGTCAATGGGAGTACGAATCCTCGAACGATATTCAAGCTGAGATCATGAAGTTGCTGCCCGGGTACTACAACCTCGGACAACCACGCAAGGTTGTGCCAACGATGGACCGCTATCTCTCAAACGGCTACACCACGGATGTCGCGGCGCGCTATCAAGCCTCCGCTCGATCAGACCCCAAGAACCAACGACCTTTCGCGTTGCTGATGGGACAGGTCCTGTATCATTCCGGTAAGCTGTCCACCAAGGCCCCCGGGCTCATCACGATTGCCCCCAATACCGGCCGGCTCCGGATGAATCCTCAAGATATGGAACGGCTCGCAGTGGCTGAGGGGACGACAGTGCGCCTCACATCGGACCGCGGTTCGATGCAATTGGCGGTGCAGCCCGATCATTCCATTGCCCCGCAGACTTGTTTCTTTCCGGAGCATTTCAATGAGCCGGCAGTGAAAGACTTGATGTCGGTCCAGGTTGATCCGATGACGGGAGTTCCCTCGTTCAAGCAGACCCGTGTGACGATCGAAAAGGCGTAAGAGGGAACAGGAATCGCACATGCGTGTAACCGCACTGATAAAGCAAGTCCTCCAGGCCGCATTGTTCTATGAGATCTGGGACGCGATGAAGGTGACGTTCAAGCACATGTTCCACAAGCCCATCACTCTCCAGTATCCACGGGAGCAACGAACCCTTCCCGACACCCACAGGGGGGCACTTGCGCTCTTACGCTACGACGATCACCAGGAACGTTGTGTTGGCTGTGATCTCTGCGAAGCCGCCTGCCCATCCCGCTGCATCAAGGTCATCAGCTCGGAAGATGCGGAGCGTCCGCTGCAGCGATTCGCCAGCGAGTTTTACATCGACATTACGAAATGCGTCTTTTGCGGCTACTGTGTCGAGGCTTGTCCCGTCAACGCACTGGCTATGACGAAGATGTATGAGTTCTCGACCCATGATAAACGCACCTTGCTGTTCGACAAGAAGCGGCTGTACGAAATCGGCGAGCGTCATCTCGACGATGCCAAAAAATACTTGTACGCGCATAATCAGGAAAAGAACGTTGAGGAAAGCCGGGAATATCGGTATTACTTCCCGCAATCGGTACTGAAGCCGACCCAACCACCACCCAAGCATCTGGGCTAAGGCGATCGATGGTTTTGGTCTTTTTTGCCTATTTCGCACTAGCCAGTATTGCTGCGGGCGTTTTGACTGTCTCGCTAAAGCATCCGGTGCATTGCGGCCTGGCGCTCCTGGCCCTGTTGGTCCATGTTTCCGGACTCTTCATCCTCCTCAACGCCGAGTTCCTCTGGGCCGTGCAGGTCATCGTCTATGCCGGTGCGATCCTCGTCTTGTACCTCTTCGTACTGATGCTCCTGAACTTGAAGACCGACGACCGGTATCTCCACTCCTCATACCTGTACTTTCTGGCCCCCGCAACCATCGGATCATTGTACGTTTTGACCCTTCTGGTCCGCTCACCCTTCGGAGGCGTAAAGGGCGATGCGAACACCCTGGCGGTACTTCAGGACGGCGATACCTACTCGGTCGGGATCAAAATGTTCAGTGATTATCTGTTACAGTTCGAAATCGTCGGAGTGTTCCTGCTGGGCGCCGTTATCGGAGCGATCGTGCTGGCAAAAACGCCGAAACCGGTCAACCGAGAACACAGGGGATAAAGGTTGAGTGCTGAATGATGAATGTTGAATTGCGGACTTGAGCCACCCACCCATGCGCCGTAATTTAACATTGAACATTCAACATTAATCATTGGGATTTATGGTTCCTCTAAGCGCATATGTCGCCGTCAGCGCCGTGCTTTTTATGACCGGCCTGCTCGGCGTATTAATCAGGCGGAACTTCATCATCGTGCTGATGTCTGTCGAGATCATGTTGAACGCGGCGAACATTAACCTCATAGCCTTTTCCCATTACCTGGAATCCATGGCGGGCCAACTGGTGGCCCTTTTCATCATCGCCATTGCTGCCGGCGAAGCAGCGATCGGACTGGCCATCATCATCGTCGTGTTCCGTGGAAAGATCTCCACGAACGTGGACGAGATGAACCTCTTAAAGTGGTAACGTGACCGATCTGCTGATAAAGCTCATTCCGCTGTTCCCCTTGCTGGCCGTGATCCTGAATGGGCTCGTGGGCAGGCGGTATTCCCACGATGCTGCACACCGGCTTGCCTGGGGGTCGGTGGGGTTGTCATTTCTATGCACGATCGGAGTGTTGACCGACATTCTGCGGACTGGCACGCCCCGTGAAGTCATCGCCTATCAATGGATCTTCGGAGGCGATCTCACCATCAATCTAGCCTATCTCGTCGATCCTCTCACCTGCATCATGCTGCTCGTTGTCACGGGAGTCGGATTCCTGATCCACGTCTACTCCGTGGGCTACATGCATGGGGAAGGCGGGTTCACGCGATTCTTCACCTACATGAACCTCTTCATGGTCTCCATGCTGCTCCTCGTCATGGGGAACAACTATGTGGTGCTCTTCATCGGCTGGGAAGGGGTGGGACTCTGTTCCTATCTGTTGATCGGCTACTACTATGACAAGGTCTCCGCCGCGAAGGCCGCCTCGAAAGCCTTTGTGGTGAACCGCATCGGCGACGCGGGCTTCCTTCTGGCCATCTTCCTCATCTTCATTAATTTTAAGACGCTCGACTATACGAAGGTCTTCGCCCAGGTCAGCCAGCTCTCGCCGGAAATGGCCACAGCAATTGCGCTCTGCCTGCTCGTCGGAGCAGTCGGCAAATCAGCCCAACTTCCTCTCTACACCTGGCTCCCGGATGCGATGGAAGGTCCGACACCCGTCAGCGCGCTCATCCACGCGGCAACAATGGTCACAGCCGGGGTCTACATGATCGTGCGGAACCATGCCATTTTCGATTTATCGCCGACGGCCATGACGATCGTCGGCGTCATCGGCGGACTCACGGCTTTGTTTGCTGCCACCATCGGTCTCGTGCAAACGGATATCAAGCGCGTCTTGGCCTACTCGACAGTAAGCCAGCTCGGTTATATGTTTCTCGGGTGCGGGATCGGGGCCTATACGGCTGCCGTGTTCCACCTCATGACCCATGCCTTCTTCAAGGCCCTCTTGTTCCTCACGGCCGGATCGGTCATCCACGCGCTCTCAGGCGAGCAAGACATCCGAAAGATGGGCGGCCTCAGCTCGAAAATCCCATGGACCTATCGACTGTTTCTCATTGGCACGGTCGCCATTGCGGGCATTCCACCGTTGGCAGGTTTCTGGAGCAAAGATGAAATCCTGGCCCATGCTTTTACGCATCACCACTATCTGCTTTACGCCATGGCTGCCGTCGGCGCGCTATTGACCTCCTTCTACATGTTCCGCCTGATCTATCTGACCTTTTATGGCACGTCTCGCATGGACCATCATACCGAGGAACATGTACATGAGTCCCCGATGGTGATGGTCGGTCCGTTAATGGCGTTAGGTGTTCTGTCCATTCTCGGTGGGTTCCTGGGGTTTCCCCCTGAA
>VBOM01000020.1 GCA_005877535.1 Nitrospirota bacterium
CTGGGGGTGCCGTCCGGGCGGTGGTCGAGGTTGCCGGCGTCCATAACATCATTGCTAAAACGCTGGGCCGTGGGAATCCCTTTAATACGGTTCGTGCCACGCTAAATGGGCTTTGTCAGCTCCGCAATGCTGAAGACGTGCTCAAAATGCGCCGTAGTGTGGTGGGCGACGCAGAGGATAGGGTGAGTGCCTAATGTCTACAATGAAGATTGCCAAGGCTGCCTCCAAGGGGTTCATGATAACCCTACAACGAAGTCCTATTGGTACACCGCAAAAGCATCGACGTGTTTTGAGCGGCCTCGGGTTGAGGAAAATCAGACAGACGGTGACTCGTCCCAATACTCCACAAGTCAGAGGGATGATCGGCAAAGTTGGATATCTGTTGGAAGTGCAGCCACAATGAACTTACATGAGATCGGTCCTGCAAAAGGATCCAGGAAACGACGTAAGCGTATCGGCCGCGGACCAGGTTCCGGTCATGGGAAAACGTCGGGGAAGGGCCATAAAGGTCTGTTGGCCAGATCCGGCGGTCGGAGTCGCCAGGCTGGCGGGTTTGAAGGCGGCCAGATGTCCCTCATCCGCCGAGTGCCGAAGCATGGCTTTACAAACGTATTTCGCAAGGAATACTCGATTGTCAACCTGAAAAGCTTGGGTGACCTGATAGTGTCCGGTACCATCACGCCACAAGCTCTGGTCGATGTCGGCTTGGTCAAGCGTAAGTCGTTGCCGATCAAGATTCTTGGGAACGGAGACCTCACGAAGGCGATCATTGTGCAGGCCCACAAGTTCAGCAAGTCCGCAGAGGCAAAGATTCGAGCAGCTGGAGGGAGAGTCGAGGTTATCCCCGGTGTTTGAGAGACTCCTGACCAGTTTTCAGAATATTTTTAAAATCCCCGAGCTGCGTACCCGTATCCTCTTTACCATGGGGATGTTGGTGGTGTATCGGATCGGGGCACATATTCCCACGCCTGGGATCAACGGCGACGCCCTCTCCGAATTTCTGCAAAAGCAAGGTGGGGCACTGCTCGGGTTTTTGGATATTTTTTCAGGTGGGTCGCTCTCGCGGTTGACGATCTTAGCGCTGGGGATTATGCCCTACATCAGCGCTTCGATTATTCTTCAGCTGTTGACCGTGGTTGTCCCGCACCTAACAAAGTTGGCCAAAGAGGGCGAGCGCGGTCGAAAAAAGATTATTCAGTACACTCGGTTCGGGACGATCGGCATTGCTGTGATTCAGGGCTTTGGGATTGCCGTAGGTCTCGAGCAAATGAATAACGGCGCATTCGTGATGAGCGCTGGGTGGGGATTCCGTCTTATGACGGTCATCACCTTGACGGCCGGTACGGGCTTCCTGATGTGGCTCGGTGAACAGATTACCGAGCGAGGCATCGGGAACGGTATCTCCTTGATTATTTTTGCAGGGATCGTCGCGCGTTTGCCTGCCGCCTTGGCCCAGACTTTTGATCTATACAAGGTCGGGCAGCTCAGCATTATCTTGCTGGTCGCCCTCGCCTTGCTCATGGTCGTGGTGGTGGCAGCCATTGTCTTCTTGGAAAGTGGACGACGGAAAGTGCCGGTTCAGTACGCAAAGCGGGTCATTGGACGACGAGTATTTGGCGGGCAGAGCACGCACATTCCACTGAAGATCAATACAGCGGGGGTGATTCCACCTATTTTCGCATCGTCGATTATCGCATTTCCAGCGACGATTGCCGGGTTTTTCCAGACGCCATGGGTGAAGGCCTTCGGCGCTCAGCTCGCGCCAGGGTCCCTGTTATATACCCTGATGTACGTTGGCCTTATTCTGTTTTTCTGTTTCTTTTATACCGCCGTGGTCTTGAACCCGGTGGACATGGCAGACAACATGAAGAAGTACGGTGGATTCATTCCCGGGATTCGCCCTGGAACTCGGACTTCCGACTACATCTATAAGGTACTCACTAGAATTACGTTTGCTGGATCGATTTACCTTGCGATAGTCTGTGTGATTCCTGAGTTGTTGATCTATAAACTGAATGTGCCTTTCTATTTCGGTGGTACCTCGTTACTAATCGTGATCGGTGTTGGTCTCGATACGGCCCAGCAGATCGAGTCCCACATGCTAATGCGGAATTACGAAGGGTTTCTCGGCAAGGGTATGGCTCCCCTCCGTGGACGGAGTGGGTGAGGGAAATCCATGCGGGTGGTGTTTCTTGGCGCACCAGGAGTAGGAAAAGGAACTCAGGCTGACCGTATTGCGGCGAAGTGTTTGGTGGCGAAGATTTCAACCGGTGATCTTCTCCGCGAGGCGGTTCGCGATCAGACTACGCTGGGTCTTGAAGCGAAGCGTTACATGGATCAGGGGAGCCTGGTTCCTGATGCTGTGGTGATTGGGCTGGTGAGGGAGAAGTTAGCTGATCCCAGCTGCGCTAAAGGATTCGTTCTGGATGGATTCCCCAGGACTATTCCACAGGCGGAGGCATTGGGAACGGTGTTGACATCCAAAGGGATCGCGCTGGACCGGATCGTAAATTTCCAGGTTTCTCGTGAGGATATCGTGAGGCGATTGAGCGGGCGCCGAAGTTGCCCGAAATGCCAAGCGACGTTCCATGTAGACTTTGCACCGCCCAAGGTGGATGGAATTTGCGATCGATGCGGAGAGCCGCTTATACAGCGCAGTGATGACCGTCGCGATGCGATTGAGATGCGGCTGAAAGTATATGACGAGCAAACGGCGCCCCTTGTGCGGTATTACCAAGAGCGAGGGCTTTTACTCCAGCTGGATGGTTCTGGCTCAGTGGATGTCGTCTTTCAGCATCTTTCGCAGGAGCTGGCACCGCACCAGGTGACATGATCATTCTCAAGACGTCGGACGAGATTGCGGTGATGGCTCAGGCGTCAAGAGTGGTGGCAGAGACACTACAGATACTGCAGAAGGCCGTCAGGCCCGGCATCACGACTGATGAACTGGACTGTTTAGCCGACGAAGAGATTCGGGCCCGTGGTGCGCGGCCTGCGTTTAAGGGGTACCGGAGTTATCCAAAGACGCTTTGTGCCTCGGTGAATGACGAGGTCGTTCACGGAATACCCTCCAAGCGAGTGCTGAAGGAGGGGGATATCATTGGGCTCGACCTAGGGGCGGTCGTCGACGGGTTTTACGGGGATTCGGCGATCACGGTTGCGGTGGGGCAGACGACCGAACGGAATGCCCGCTTGGTTCAAGTAACCGAAGAGGCGATGTACCTCGGAATCAAGCAAGCGGTGGTGGGTCACAGGCTGTCAGACATTTCGCATGCGGTTCAGCGGCATGTGGAGTCTGCCGGTTACTCGGTCGTGACGGAGTTCGTAGGCCATGGGATTGGCCGGCAGTTGCATGAAGAGCCGCAGGTGCCTAATTATGGGAAGCCAGGGCAGGGACCCCGGTTGCTGGCAGGGATGGTCCTCGCGATCGAACCGATGGTCAACATGGGTGGCGCTGCCGTCAAAGTTCTTGAGGATCGATGGACAGCGGTGACGGTGGATGGGAGTCTCTCGGCGCATTTTGAACATACGATTGTGATTGAGCCGAGTGGACCGCCTCGTATTCTGAGTCAGCTCTGAGGAACTGGGGGCGTGGCCATGCAGTTCTGGGAGAAGGGATAGAGATACGTGCCGAAAGAGGATGTGATCGAAATTCAAGGCACGGTGAACGAGACGTTACCGAATGCGATGTTTCGTGTGTCGCTGGATAATGGCCATAAGATTCTTGCACACATTTCCGGGAAAATGCGCATGCATTTTATCCGTATCCTTCCCGGCGATAAGGTGACCGTGGAACTGTCGCCGTACGACCTGACACGCGGGCGGATCACCTATCGGTTTAAGTAGGAGCGCGAAACGGACATGAAAGTGAGATCATCCGTCAAGCCCATCTGTGCTAAATGCAAGGTGGTCCGGCGTAAGGGCGTGGTGCGAATCCTCTGCGAGAATCCGCGCCACAAGCAACGCCAAGGGTAGGGGAGTCTGATGACGACCTCATCAGACTCCTGCTCGCGCAACGCGCGGCCTCAGAAGGCCTTCGTTGGGCGCGCGCATTAGAGTCTGACGAGGTCATCCTCAGGCTGAAGGGTGAAGTAAGGGGAGGAACTATGGCTCGTATTTCTGGAGTGGATTTGCCGAGGGAGAAACGGGCGGACATCGGACTGACCTATGTCTATGGGATTGGGCGTGCATCCGCACTCTCTATCCTGGGCAAGGCCGGGATCGACGGAGCAATTCGCGTCAAGGACTTGAGTGAAGAGCATATCGTCAAGATTCGAGAAATTATTCAGGAAGACTATCAGGTCGAAGGCGATCTGAGAAAGACCTTCTCGATGAACATCAAGCGATTGATAGACAGTGGCACGTACCGTGGCCTGCGCCATCGGAAAGGGTTGCCGGTACGCGGTCAGCGGACCAAAACGAACGCGCGGACGAGAAAAGGTCGTCGCTCCGGTGTGGGAAGCAAACCGAAACCGCCTGCGCGTCCGGCGTAGTGCGTGACCATTAATTGAGTAGGGAGTCCGTATGAGCATCAAAAAAGGGAAGAAGAAAGAGCGCCGGATCGTGCAGAGCGGGGTGGCCCATGTCCAGGCCTCCTTCAATAACACGATTGTCACCATCACCGACATGAGCGGCAACACGATTGTGTGGGCAAGCTCAGGAAACCAAGGCTTCAAGGGCTCTCGAAAGAGCACGCCCTTTGCGGCTCAGCGGGCTGGCGAGGCTGCTGCACGCAAGGCGATGGAGAGTGGAATGCGTCAAGTGGATGTCTATGTGAATGGGCCGGGGTCCGGTCGTGAATCGGCGATTCGATCTCTTCAGGCCGCTGGATTGCGGATCCATATGATCCGTGATGTTACCCCGATTCCGCACAACGGTTGCCGTCCACCTAAGCGGCGTCGCGTCTAGTGTCGTATCTCGAGAGGGTCGAATGCACGAGAATTGTTGGGCGCACCCACGTGGTGATGTCCGGTAACTGGAGGTAGAGCAGTGGCAAAGTATCGAGGTCCCGTCTGTCGGTTGTGTCGGCGAGAAGGTGAGAAGTTGTTTCTGAAAGGCTCGCGTTGTATGACGGAGAAGTGCGCCATCGAGCGACGGAGCTATCCCCCGGGACAGCATGGGCAAAAGCGTCCGAGGAATTCAGAGTACAGCACGCAGCTCAGAGAAAAGCAGAAGCTGCGCAGAATTTACGGCTTGATGGAGTGTCAATTCCGTGGCGTGTTTGAGCGGGCTGAGCGCCAGACTGGTATTACCGGCGAGGTGCTCTTGCGGATGCTGGAATGCCGGTTGGACAATGTGGCCTACCGATTAGGGTTTGGGGCCTCGCGAAAAGAAGCCAGGCAGCTGGTGAGCCATGGGCATCTGACCATGAATGGTCGGAAAATCAATGTGCCGGGTGCGCAGGTCAAGGCAGGCGATATTATCAGCGTTCGGGAGCGAAGTCGCACATTGATCTCGATTCAGGCCGCCTTAGAGGCTGTTGATGGGCGAGGCATTCCAGAATGGTTGGAGCTGGAAAAGACGGCCTTTAAGGGCATGGTACGAGCGTTGCCTTCGAAAGACCAGATTTCGCTGCCGGTGAATGAGCAGATGGTGGTGGAGTTGTATTCCAGGTAGATGCGGAATTGGGAGGGGTCGGCCTCTGCGGCGAACCGGTACCGTTCAGTGGCTGGCTACTCGATGAGATGAAGGGGGAGTCATGATTAAAGCGATGAAAGACTTTCAGATCCCAATGCGGGTGGAAGTCGACAAAGATACGCATTCCCAAACGTTCGGCAGATTTACGACAGAGGCCTATGAGCGTGGGTTTGGGACCACGGTCGGCAACGCGTTACGGCGTGTGCTGTTGTCGTCGCTAACAGGTGCGGCAGTCACCACAGTGAAGATTGAAGGGGTCCTGCACGAGTTCTCCACGATTCCTGGTATCACGGAGGATGTAACCTCCATTATTTTGAACGTCAAAGGACTCCGGCTTGCCGTACATACCGACAAACCGAAGACGCTCCGTCTCAAGAAGAAGGGACCTGGGGAAGCGAAAGGGTCTGACATTATTCATGATGCTGACGTGACCATCCTCACCCCGAATCTCCATATTGCGACGCTGGACAAGGATGCCTTGTTCGATATGGAAATGACGGTAAAGCTTGGGCGGGGCTATGTGCCCGCCGAGCGGAATAAGGAAGAGGGGCTGCCGATTGGTGTGATTGCGATCGACTCGGTGTTTTCTCCGATCAAACGCGTGAACTTTCATGTGGAGAATGCCCGCGTCGGTCGCATGACCGATTATGATAAGTTGACCTTGGAAATCTGGACGGATGGGACCATCTCGCCTCGTGATGCCTTGTCAACGGCGGCCGGCATTATGCGTGATCACATTGATATCTTTATCAATCCTGATGAGCGAATCGAAGGGCGTGCTGATCTTGGGAGTGATGAGGCGCAACGTGAGGTTAATAAACATCTGTTTCGTAGCGTGAACGAATTGGAGTTGTCGGTCCGTGCCGCGAACTGCTTGAAGAATGCGAACATCAAGACCATCGCTGACTTAGTTCAGAAGACCGAAGGGGAGATGCTGAGGACGAAGAATTTCGGTAAGAAATCGCTCAATGAAATTAAAGAGATCTTGACGGAAATGGGCCTGGGGCTCGGAGTGAAGCTGGATGCAGTGCAACAGAACAGCGGTAGTCCGAAAAGCGAGTAACGAAACAAGAGGGAACCCTTGCGTCATAGAAAAAAAGGCAGACAGCTCGGGCGACAGACCAAACATCGGTGGGCCCTCTTCCGAAGTCTCGTGACCTCGCTGCTCGAACATGAGCGCATCGAAACGACTGAGACCAAGGCAAAAGAAATTCGAGGGTTTACGGATCGGATGATTACCCTCGGCAAGGAGGGGACATTGCCGGCTCGGCGGCAAGCCCTGGCGTTTATCCGAAGCAAGGACGTCGTCTCAAAATTATTCAGCGACGTGGCGGTTCGATTTAAAGACCGTCCTGGTGGCTATACGAGGATGGTGAAGACGAGACGGCGGATCGGCGATGCCGCAAAGCTTGTCGCGATCGAACTCGTTACGCGGGCGGATACTGCGCCCGCAAAGAAACACACACCTGCTTCATCAGTTACCGCGAGCCCCGCTGCGAACTAGGTCTCGTCTCGACGGGATCTAGTCGCGGGCGCGCCGCCGCGCTATCGCTTCGACGATTTACCCATCTCGTTCATTCCATCTCCTAGCGAGTAGACTATACCGGGGTTCTGGCATAAGTTTACTTGGTTTTGAGTGCATGCTACTATCGTGCCAGTCTCCTTTATGCTGCTTGAAAGGAAGAAGGGACAAAGTGTGGCAACGCTGGGTACGGGGGGGGTTGTTAGCGCTCTGTGTGGTGTTGGCCTGTTTCCTCACATACCTGCTCGTGACCAATTCGACAATGGTTCCCACCCCGACGGCGGCGGCGCCCGGCTCCATGGACACAGCTGATGCGACGATCTCCCAGTTTACGTTTACCCAAACGAAAGGCGATACGGTTCAGTGGCAGGTGCAGGCGCAAGAGGCGAGGCTCTTTGAACGGGACAGCCGGGCAATGCTCCAAGTCGTCGCAGTCACACTATTCGGCCAGCAGGGAAAGGAATTGACAGTGACCGGAGATGAAGGAACGTTGAACACAGAGACGAAGAACTTTGTGCTTGCAAACCGATCAGAGCCACTCGTGATTCACACCGAAAGTGGATACGTGATCTATACCAACCACCTGGCTTGGACTGATCAGACCAGAGAGATACGCACTGAAGATCGCGTCCGTATCGTTGGGCATGGGTTAGAGGTGACGGGACGTGGGTTGTTGGGACATTTGGACCGCGAAGAATTTGAGGTACTTGAGGATGTACATGTGGATTTGGCTTCTGCTTCTTAATTTGTTCCCGTTTGGGATGGCTTCGTTGAGCGAATCGGCTGACGCAGCCCTTCCCAAAGGTGGTGTGGATCAAGCGGTAAGCACAATTATTACGGCCAAGAAGATGACCGTAAAAAATCAAGATAGCCAAGCGGTGTTTGAGGGAGCGGTGGTGCTGACTCGTGGGTCATTGGTTGTCTACTCAGATCATATGGTGGTGATGTTTCGCACGCAAGACTCACCCGCGAGCGAAAACAAAAAAGAGCCTGAGCCCGTTAAGGGCGCCGCGCCTTCGAAAGGGCCTGATGCCGTGCCGGCTGTGTCGAATCGTTCGGTCAGCAGGATTGAGGCGACCGGACGAGTGAAAATCGAGAAGGATTCAGGGAGTGCGACCTGTGAGAAAGCTATCTACTACCACGATGGGGATAAGATCGTTCTTACCGGAGACCCGGTGGCCTGGGATAAGGGAACAAGGGTCAGCGGGAAACTAATCACGATGTTTTTGGCAGAGGATCGGAGTGTGGTGGAAGGAGGCTCGCATGTACGAATCGAGCCGGATGGGGGGGCGACCAAGTGATCGAGGCGGCTCAGGGGAATGCGTCGTCGACTGATTCCCCGGTAAACAGTGCCGAAGGGGCCGGTTTACGCGCGACGGGGTTGGTCAAATGTTTTCGGGCGCGCAGGGTCGTAAAAGGCGTCTCGATCGAAGTCCGTGCCGGAGAAATTGTGGGTTTACTAGGGCCCAACGGGGCTGGAAAGACGACCATTTTTGACATGATCGTTGGTCTTTGCCAGCCTGATGAAGGGGCGATCTCGCTCGGTGAAGAGGCGATCACGGATCTGCCGATGTACAGACGCGCGCGGAAAGGAATTGGGTATCTTCCTCAAGAATCGTCTGTGTTTCGACGCTTGTCGGTTGAAGACAATATTCTGGCAATTCTTGAGATGCTGGACTACTCTCGCACAGAGCGTCGCGACCGGGTCGATGCCCTTCTCATGGAACTGGACCTCTGCCATATTCGAACAAGCATGGCGTATGCGTTGTCAGGTGGGGAACGTCGGCGTCTGGAAATTACTAGAGCACTCGCGACGAGCCCGTCATTCATGTTGCTCGACGAACCCTTTGCAGGGATCGACCCGATTGCCGTCGCTGACATCCAACAAATTATTACCCGATTGAAAGAAAAGGGAATCGGCATTTTGATCACCGATCACAATGTCCAGGAGACGCTGTCTATCACGGATCGGGCCTACATCATCAACGAAGGGTTGATTCTTGAGGCTGGCTCTCCCGAATCCATTGTCAAGAGCGAGACGGCCCGGGCTGTCTACCTAGGGGAACGTTTCAGGCTATGATGCGTAAGAGTGTGTGCGTATGAAGCTCAGACTCGACCTTCGACTGAGTCAAAAGCTGATCATGACCCCACAATTGCAGCAGGCGATTAAGCTGCTGCAATTGTCGCGACTCGAGCTCCAGCAAAGCTTAACTCAACATTTGATGGAAAACCCGCTCTTGGACGAGCTCCCGACCGAGGCGGAGGACAGCGAGGCCGGAAGCGCAGAGGAAAAGGCAGAAGATGCGGCGGCATCAGCGAACAGTGAGCCATCGAATGCGGAGGAGTCGACCCCTGAAGAACGCGATACACCGGATGAGGCCTCAGCGGCTGGTTGGGAAGAGTACTTTGGGAGCGATCGTCGGATAGGCGGATCCGAGTCTCAGACGTCCTCGCAAGACGAGTTTCCATCCTATGAACAAACCATGGCGAAAGCCACATCCTTGGAAGATCATCTCCTCTGGCAGCTGTCATTTTCCGGTTTATCGGATCGTGAAAAGGAAATCGGGCGGTTGATCATCGGTAACCTTGATGATGATGGGTATTTGCGCATGTCTCTCGTAGAAATGATCAGCGGGACCGACTTCACCGAAATTGAAGCGGAGTCAGTCCTGAAGGATATTCAGAGTTTTGATCCGACGGGAGTGGCGGCCCGAGACCTTGCGGAATGCCTGCTCTTACAAATCGGACATTTGGGGAAGAGTCCGATGGGCTCATTAGGGGCTCGGCCCGGCGCCTTGAAAGGGTCGATTGTTGAGGCCATTGTTCAGCACCATCTCAAAGACTTGGAGAAAAAACAGTATGCGAGAATCGCGAAAGCCCTAGACGTCACAGTCGAAGAGGTTTTTCAGGCGACAAAGGTCATCGAAGTGCTTGAGCCGAAGCCGGGGCGACCCTTTGCAAATACTCAGAATTATGTGATTGTCCCTGATGTATTTGTCGTCAAGAATGAAGGGGAATGGGTGGTACTACTGAACGACGATGGACTGCCACGAATGAGGATCAGCCCGTACTACAAGCAATTAATGGGGTCAGGAGAGAGCGGGTCGGCGGAGACGAAGGCCTATCTGGATGAAAAGTTGCGGGCGGCGCAATGGGTCATTCGCAGTATCGAGCAGCGGAATAAGACGATCGTAAAGGTCGTGTCGAGTATCGTGAAGTTTCAGGAGCAGTTCTTTGAAAAGGGTGTGCAGCATCTAAAACCGTTGGTGCTCAAGCAGGTGGCTGAGGATATTGGGATGCACGAGTCGACGATCAGTCGTGTGACAGCAAACAAGTATATGTATTGCCCGCAAGGGATGCTGGAGCTGAAATTCTTCTTCAATGCCGGTCTGCAGCGAGCGGATCAGCCCTCCGACATGATGTCGTCCGTGACGGTAAGAGAGATGATTCGGAAAATGGTGGCGGAGGAAGATGCGAGCCGCCCTCTCAAAGATGAAGAAATCGCGGCGCGGTTGCTTATGCAGCAGGTTGTGATCGCGCGACGGACGGTGGCCAAGTATCGGGCGGAAGAACATATTCCCTCCGCCACCCAGCGTAAGCGGTTCTTTTAGACCTTCCCTGTTCAGCTGCGTGCGTATGCGCCCCTTATTTGACGTCTCCTCTGGTATTAAGGATATTCAGAGCCTACAGGTATAGTGAGTGACAGAGGGACCGAGGCTATTCAGCTTCAAAGGGTGAATGTCTATGAAAATTACAGGGCGACATCTCGTCGTGACGCCGGCGCTCAGACAACATATTGAAAATCGCTTTGAGCGGCTCGAGCGGTATGAAGTAAAGTTGT
This sequence comes from Nitrospirota bacterium, assembly GCA_005877535.1. Classification (GTDB taxonomy): domain Bacteria; phylum Nitrospirota; class Nitrospiria; order Nitrospirales; family Nitrospiraceae; genus Palsa-1315. The sequence goes on from VBOM01000020.1 coordinate 11,001, forward strand.
GCCATCTGGAAGTGATCCTGGGTGTGAACAAACTTCAGCATTCTGCGGAGGTCGTCTGTACCATGCAAGGGCGACGGATTCAGGCAAAAGCTTCGACGCGGGAAATGTACGCGACGATTGACCAGCTCGTGGATCGCATGGGTGCCCAGATACGAAAGCACAAGGAACGCCTGGCTGATCATAAAGCACCGACGAAGAGGTCGGCGCGTAAGATTCCACGCCTGGTTCTTCGTAAGGGAGGGGAAGAACTTGAGGTCATTCGTCCAGTCCGGGCTGTTCTGACTCTGGAGGACGCGAAGCGCCGCCTAGATCCTCTGCCTGGTTCGCTGGTGGTGTTCACCGCACTGTCTTCGGGAAAGTTACAGATTCTACAGCGTATCGATCGTGATCGAGTGGTCCTGATTGATCCCTAAGTGGCAGGTGGGCATGGCAGGACTCAAGTTGGTTGTGATCAGCGGTCTTTCCGGCTCAGGGAAGTCGCAAGCCCTCAAGTGTTTCGAAGACGCAGGGTATTTCTGCATCGACAATTTGCCGCCAGCTCTTCTGCCGACTTTTGTCGAGCTGTGTCATCAGCAGGGAGGCGAGATTAAAAATGCTGCGCTCGGTATCGATGTCAGGGAACGCGTGTTCCTTTCCGATCTCGTGGGGATTCTTGAGCGGGTTAAGGTACTTGGTCATGCGGTTGAGTTAATATTCTTTGAAGCTCGTGAGGAGGTGTTGGTTCGTCGATTTTCTGAGTCTCGGAGGCCCCATCCGCTCCTGCCGCAGCTCCCGGTATTGGAAGGAGTGCGGATTGAAAAGGAGCGTCTCGCCGATCTGCGGCGCCACGCCGACCGTATTATTGATACGTCAGATTTGACGGTGCATGAGTTGCGAGAGTTGCTGATCAGGCAGTTTAGGCAGGAAGGCGTGCCTCAACGGTTGACCATCTCGATGGTAACATTCGGCTACAAGTTCGGCGTGCCGTACGACATTGACCTCCTGTTCGACGTTCGGTTCTTGCGGAACCCGTTTTTCGTTCCTGACCTCAAACCATTGACCGGGGAGGACCCGCGGGTGCGTACCTATGTACTGACCGATCCGGACGCGCCATTAGGCACGTTCTCCCACCAGGACAGTCTTCGTTCTATTCTCTAGGCGTGTGCACGGAAAGTGATTTCCTTGACAGGTAGAGCATATGAACTATACTTAGCATGTGCATGAAGCCAATCCACAGTATAGACGCATCGTTCAGACATGTGTCGGACGTGATTCAGGTCCAAATAAATGGCTCCTCATACATAAGGGAATGCTGAGTGGAGAGTAGGACGCAGGTGAATAGCCAGAATGAACTAGATACGCATTCTTTCTCTTGGACGTTGAAGTTTGTCGGGGTGTGGTCATGATTAACTGTCTGCGCGAAATTCACATAAAGATTTGTTCTGCGGGGATAGTCATGTACAGTCAGAGGCACGTATGTTGAGTTCATTCAAGAGTCTCGCCGAAACCGATCTGTTCTCGATGTTCACCCCGAAGCGACAGCTCGTCGGGCTGGATATCGGGTCGAGTGGGATCAAGCTCGTCCAGTTGAAGGAAAGCCGAGGGCGGTACATCCTCCAGAAGTTTGGCTTCAAACCACTTGAGCCGGAAGTCATCGTCGATGGTACGGTGATGGATGAGGGGCGAGTGGTATCGGCAATTAAAGAACTGTTTGAGGAAACGAACATCAAGGTGAAGCAAGTCGCCGTGTCGATTTCTGGCCATGCGGTCATCATTAAAAAGATCAGCCTGCCGCCGATGCCTGATGAGGAATTGGAGGGGCAGGTGAGGCTTGCCGCGGAACAGTACATTCCCTTCGATATTAATGAGGTGAACATTGACTTCAGTGTGTTGCCCTCTTCCGAGGCCGCGAGCGATAACCAGGGAGAGATGTCGATCATTCTGGTAGCGGCCAAGAAAGACAAGATTAATGAGCTGACCGAACTCGTAAAGGGGGCAGGGCTGTTTCCGATCGTCATGGATGTGGATGCCTTCGCGATCGAAAACATGCATGCGATCAACTATCCTGTCTCGCAAGAGGATACGACCGTGCTCGTCAATATTGGCGCGAGTGTCATGAATATCAATATTGTTCGAGGCGGCATATCGCTTTTCACACGTGATATTCCCATTGGGGGGAATCGCTATACGGAAGCCATTCAGCGAGAAGTGGGCATGTCCTACGAAGAAGCAGAGGAAACGAAAAAAGGCGGTCGTTCGGCAGGGAGCAATCAGGCCGCGGTGACCACGGTCATCGACAGTGTCAATGCCGAGGTTGCGTCGGAAATTGCGCGGACCATAGATTATTTCAAGTCAACTATGTCGGATGCGGACGTTCAGCAGGTTCTTTTATGCGGAGGGGGCGCTCAGGTCAAGGGCCTGGTTCCGCAACTGAGAGACCGAATGCATGCCGTTGTCGAGGTGGCTAATCCGTTCGGTGAAATCGATACCTCAGGGAGCGATTTTGACCAGAATACGTTAGCCGAATTGGCTCCTTTGGCTGCCGTAGGGGTCGGATTGGCCCTTAGATCGGTAGGGGATCGATGATTCGCATTAATTTATTGCCAGGGCCTAAGGGGCATAAAGCGAAGCCTCAGTATGATGTCAGAGCGCAGGCGCTGATGGGTGTAGGGATATTGTTCATCACACTGGCGGGATGCTGGTGGTACTCAGCCTCACTCGATGAAGAGATAAATGTGAAGCAGACCGAACAACTCGACAAGGAGAAGCAGGTTGCGCAGCTGAAGGAGCAAGTGAAGCAGGTTTCCGATTTTGAAAGTCGAAAGAAAGTGCTGGAAGACAAAAACCGTATTATTGACGAATTGGAAAAGTCACGTGTTGGCCCTGTCAAGGTGCTCGACCATGTTAGTCAGAGTCTGGAACCGCTGAAGGTGTGGCTCGTGAGAATCGCGGTCACCGGGAAAGAGATCGATCTTGAGGGTCGTGCGGCGACCAACGATGATGTGGTGGAATTCGTGAATAACCTGCGCCGTACCGACTATTTCATGAATATCAATCTTCAAGAAAGTCGAGCTGCGGTGGAGAGCCAACTCAATATCTATCAGTTTAAACTTGGTTTCCGTCTAAAAGGGTAAGTCTCATGAAGCTGCCTGCCATTAATCTTGACCTATTGCGGTCAATCCCATTGGTTCAGAAGGTGGGGCTTCTTGTGTTGGTTCTCGCTGGGATTGTCGTGGGCTTCTACTACTTTGTAGCCGAGCCAAAATCTTCGGAGATTGCGGGCCTCCAGGTAGCGATTGGTACGCTCGACAGCGAGATTCAAACGTTGACCATTAAAGTCAAACATCTTGATGAGCTCATTGCTGCCAGTAAGCAACTAGAAATTGAGCTCGCAAAAAAGAAAGAACGATTACCGCCTGAAGAGGAGGCGGTGATGTTGCTCAAACAGGTGTCAGACTTGGGGATTCGCCTTGGACTCGACATTAAACTGTGGAAGCCGAGTCCCAAGACCGAGGATGCATCGAAACTCTTTGTGCGGATGCCGGTGAACGTAGAGGTCTCTGGCGGCTACCATACCGCAGCCTTGTTTTTCGATCGAATCAATGCCTTGCCTCGGATTGTGACTGTGTCTGGCCTCAAGATGGGAGCTCCAAAGTTTGAGAAGGGACGAGTTGTTACACAGACCGTGTTTGACCTTATCGCCTATGCGGCACCAGAAGAAACCAAACTCGCTGCGGTGGTTCCGGTGACTCCTGAGAAGAAATAGGGCATAGGGTATTGGAATTGTGCGAGACCACGAACGATGAATGCCATCTGTGAAAACCAGCGGTTGACCATGAAGACAACAAGCATGACTCTCATTGGCGGCGCCGGCCTGCTCATCGCAGTTGGCATGGGCTTTGCCGAAACAGGTATGAGTTCTCACGTCGGACAAATTGGCCCAATGCGGCAGGATTCCTTAAAAGTTCCTTCTCTCAAGGATGCGCCGAGGCCTGCACCGACTCCAACCGTAGCCGTGGAAGCTGGCGATGAGAATGCTCAGCTGGTTGCACCTAATTCATTGTTGGAGCCGGTGAGCGCACATTCCTATGACCCTTCTGGGCGGCGCGATCCGTTCGTACCAGTCTTGCAACAGCTAGGGCTCGGGCCGCTTGACCCCACGTTGCCTCCGCTCCAGCGCGTTGGGCTCACCGAGATGAATCTGATCGCTGTGGTATGGGGGGCCTACGGCAATACGGCTATGGTTCAGACGCCGGATGGGAATGGATATACGGTGCGTCGAGGAACGCGAATCGGTCCCAATAATGGTGTGGTGAGTGCCGTGACGGATAAAGGTATTGTGGTGCAAGAAAGGTTTACAGATGTGTATGGAAGCAAACAGGAGCGGGAGTATGTCAAGCTCCTTCACCCGAAAGAGGGCGCAGAATGACACCTAAGCTAACCATGACAACCACAGCATTTGTTCGCGTGCTCTCGGCGGTGGGAGCGCTCAGTGTTCCGATGGCCGTGCCATCGATGGGGGCGTCAACCGACGTACCTGCAGTCGAGGCAGCAGTCATG
>VBOM01000237.1 GCA_005877535.1 Nitrospirota bacterium
GGATTGTCCCTGACATCTTTTTCTTCCCTCAACAGGCATACACGAACGGATGCCTCGTTGTGTATCCAGACCAATTCGTTCGCGCCAAGTGACTAGGAAAGGAACCATGGCTAAGGATAAATCGGCTGACCTGAAGTCCTTCCTCGAGATACCGTATGACGAGCTTGAAGAAATGAATCTAAAGGCAGCGCAGCGTGCTGAGAAGGCCGGTGCAAAAGAGCTGGAGCAGGAATATACGGCGTGGCTTAAAAAGGAGAAGCAAATCAAGGCCGTGACGTTGTGTTTCTCGGATCTTGAAGGACGTCTTCACATGCTCGATTACGACAAGAAGTTCCTACTTGAGTCACTGGGGAATCTTACATTTGACGGGTCGTCCATCCGCGGGTTCACGCCACAACATGAGTCGGATCTGCGTCTTGAAGTTGACTGGTCGTCGATCCGCTACTTTCCGGCCGACGTGATTGGGGCAGGGAAGGTGATCTTCTTTGCGTCCGTGTTAAACGGTGATCGTACGCCGTATCAAAGTGATTTCCGCGGCATGCTGAAATCGTATACGAAGAATCTCAAGAAAACACAGGGTATGACCGCCTATGCTGCCAGCGAAATAGAAGGTTTCCTGGTGGAAGGGGAGAACGCCGAGCAACGCTACGGCGAGAATGGGTTCAAACTCATCTCAACGGGCGGGTACTATCACTCGCTCCCGATGGACACGCTTCGCCAGTTCATTGATAAGTCGGCGGAGGCACAGCGTGCACTGGGCTTCAAGAACGAAAAAGACCATCCAGAGGTCGCGCCTTCGCAGTTCGAAATGAACTTTTCCTACGCGGATGTCGTTCGTGCGGCAGACAATGTGCAGCTGTACAAACTGATCTGCCGCCAGGTGGCTCGATCCATGGGGCACACGGCCACGTTCCTTCCGAAGCCATTCGTTGGGATCAATGGGTCCGGCATGCATACCAACTTTTCCTTGAGCAAGAACGGCAAGAATATTTTCTACGATGCGAAGGGTAAAGATGGCCTGTCTGATGTGGCGTGGGACTTCATTCTCAAACTCCTGAATCATGCGCCCGAGATTTGTCTCGTGCTGAATTCGTCGGTGAATGCGTATCGCCGTCTGGATCCGCACTTTGAGGCACCGAATCAGGTCAAGGTCTCGGCGATCGATCGCGGTTCGATGATCCGCATTCCGATGGCCAACGAAAAGACTGCGCGCATCGAGCTGCGTTCAGTTGCTCCTGATGCCAACCCCTACCTCGTGCTGTACACGATGCTCAAGACCGGCTTTGAAGGGGAGCGCCTGGAAAAGGATGAGACGGCACGCGACCGCGTGCGATTCCTTCCGGGTTACATCAGTGAAGCAATCGCTCTGTTTAGCTCGTCGAAGTTTATCGCTGAAATCCTTGGCGAGGACAGCAAGCAAAAGTATGCGAGCTTCAAACAATTGGTGGCGGATCGTTCTCCTAAAGAGCTCGGTACGAGGGTGAAGACTTCGGAAGTGCTCTTTCACCACGAAGTAACAAACCAAATGCTCTGGAATCAGTTCTAGTTCTCGACATACCGGGCTAACTCAGCCCATCCCCTATTTCTATTCCCCGCAGAGGCAGTCTAGCTGGTTTGTTTGGTCTATCTGGTTTATCTAGTTTATTTCGTTCTCTGAACCAGACGAACCAGTTCCCTGCCACCAGCCGCAAAATTCAGAATGTCTCCTTTTTTCTGCCGCTGAGCCTCAGTCTTCTTCCTGTGGAGAATTTCACAAATTCGTTGCACGCTGGAAAGACGGGCGCATACTTACATGCAAGTACATACGTATCGCCCACATTGCTTTTCACCTTTCTATTTCCACGGAGGTGTCCATGAGAACTCACAGCCAACCGCCCACCGCTCCGCGAACGGTCGATGGAAAAATGCCCGGTGTGCTCAAGAAAAATGGCGCACAATCCATGGAAGGCCTCAGCACACCGACGGGGATCGGCTGGACGCAGGTGTTCATGTCAATGGACCGTCTCAGCCGGATCGGAAAGGTCTCGCTGACTCCCGTTCGCCCCTGTGAATATCGAATCTGGATCGGCGGACTGCTTCGTCGCTAGCCCGGTCCAGTTCTCGAGAAAAGGAATTGAAAAAGAGGAGGGACATTTTACTTTTCTGGTCTGGTGGGTCTAGGGCGTAGATGTGTTAGGTCAAGCGGTGAGGGAGGGGGAGGCGAAGAACGCGCTGGCCCCCCACCCGCCGCGAAATGGTTCCTGGCCCATTCTTCTTTTGATTTAAATGAACGCGGGTTTCCTTGTCGCGCTTCGGCTACAGGGAACGCAGAAAGTTGAGAATGTCCTGCTTCTCATAGTTCCGGAGCGCATTGAAGATCCTGATGACTGCGTTCGCTTCAGATGCGTTAAAGGTAAAGAAATTCCCGCTGCGATGCGCCTGGATCGCCTCGCGCAAGTCCGACGTTCGTCCGTCATGCAGGAAGAACAGCCGCTTTCCCAGACCCCACAGCGGGGCGGTACGAAACTCTCTGGGGCCCGCCTGTCCCTGCGTGACTCCGTCAGCCAGCCCTGGGCCCATGTCATGGACCAACAGGTCGGAGAAGAGATTCACAGGCTGGTTGCGCAACGCAGCGACCGTGGCATTGCCGGTGTTGAGCGTGGGCGTATGGCAGAGAGCGCACCCGGTATCGCTGAACAGGTTTCGGCCTCTTGCGATTGAATCGGCCCCTCCCGGCGTATTGGGCGAAGGCGCCGGTGGCGCCAGGAAACGCATGAATAAGGCGAATTTTTCGATCGCGCTGGTCGCCTCGACAGGTGTCTTGCCATCGGTCTTGGTGACGTCGTTGGGAACTGCCGCAAACTGGCAGATCCGGGTTTCATCCCGCTCGGTCTGAAACAGCTCGTTGGTGATCCCCATTTCCACGTTGTACGCCTCACCGGAGAACAAGAGCAGCGATTTGTTCTGGGCTTTCCATCCGAACCGCGCGACCGTGCCGTCATTCCCGTTTTTGTTTGCCTGGCCGGAGATCGCATGGCCGGCGAGGACGATATTGGGCCGGCCTGCAATATTGAGCGCTTTCTTTTTTGGTACGTCGTTGGCCTGGTTCGCGAGAATCGCCTGGTCCGGAATCTGTTCGATCAGGCCCGAACCAAACACCGGGGTGGGAATCCGAAAGATCACGTTGCGGTGCGCGATCTCCTTTTCGAAGTCCGGTTGCGCGAGCCTGCATCCAGACGCGTCCGAGCGGCCGGCGATGGTGAACAGATCGTGGACGCCGCCGTCCGACGTTCCGTCAGGGTTTTTCACAAACCTCGCCTCGCGCACCGGCCCGTTTGCCGTGATGAATGATGGAACGGAGTTGGCCGCGCCGTTCAGGGTGGCGAATGCAACCTGGGGATTCACCGGCGGGCTCGTCCCTCCGACTGCCGGCTGCAAGTGGCAGCCGGCGCAGCTGTCAAGGTTCA
>VBOM01000238.1 GCA_005877535.1 Nitrospirota bacterium
GCCTCCATCGCCACCTTCTGCCTCATGCGCTTTACCGGACAACCGCCGCGATCCCTTCCGCCAGTACGGGGCATCTTCAGTGACGGCCTCCCTCATCGGGGCGGCGGGCCTCCTCGCCTTGTGTGTCCTGATGGTTCTGGCGCAAGGCGCCTGATAGTCCGCTAGGAGTAGACTAGGCCAAAGAAGGTGTCGGGCCCCTTGTTCCTCCCACATGTCCAAGCATGCGTCGGGGAGCGAGGAGAGTCCAGTTCTCTGCGCGGGGTGTAGGCATGGCCTGGACGATTCTACCGCACGCCCGTGTCGTTATGGAGCAGGCGATGTCGACAGTCTGATTCGAAGCGTGAGCGAAACGGCAAGGGACACGGTCGCGCAGAAGATTAAGTAGAAGGCGGGCGCCAAGACGTTGCCGCTCCATTCGATGAGCAGCGTGGCAATCAATGGGGCAGTGCCGCCGAACAAAGCTGCCCCGATGCTGTAGCCGACGGAAATGCCGGTATAGCGTTGCGCGGTCGGAAAGAGGTCTGCAACAGCGGCAAAGAACGGTCCCATATAGCAGGCGACCAACACCGTAAGCAGGATTTGCGCCGCGATCATGCGGGGCAGGTCATTGCTCGTGAGCCAGAGAAAGGACGGATACGCCAGGAGTGCGATTCCCGTGGCTCCCGTCATCAGCAGGGGAGCTTGTCCGATTCGATCCGACCAGGCACCCATTGAGGGAATCAACAGGGCCAGCAGCGTCATGCAACCAGTATTGAGAACGAGTATGGTGGCGAGTGGAACTGTCGTCACAGTCACGAGGTAGGTGGTCAGATAGACGTACAGTAGGTAGAATGCCACGCCGTGCAGCCACACGAGGCCGACGACTTGTGCCACGGCAAGTCGTTGCGTCGTGAACACGTCGCGGACGGGGGAAGATGCGAGTTCTCCTGCCAGGCGGACTGTTTCGAAGGCCGGCGATTCCGGAACTCCGGTTCGCACGTACCAACCCACCACGGCAATGAGGCCGCCCATCATGAAAGGAATCCGCCATCCCCACTGACGAAGTGTTTCGTCCGCAAGGTTTGACGCGATCAGCGCCCCCACCCCGGACCCCAAAAGCGCGCCGATTTGGGCACTGAAGCCCGCCCAACTCCCGATATAGCCGCGTTGCGAAGCTGGTGCGTGTTCGACGAGAAACGTGGCGGACCCGGTGAATTCGCCGCCGACCGACAATCCTTGGAGAAACCGGCAGAGCGTTAGGGCTATGGGGGCGATCGCCCCCATGGTGTCGTACGTCGGCAAAAGCCCAACCAGGCAAGTCGGAATAGCCATGAGGAGAATCGACCAGGCCAACGCATTGCGTCGTCCCAACGTATCGCCCCAATAACCGAACAGCATTGCGCCGAGGGGCCGTGCGAGGAATCCAACAGCAAAGACTCCAAAGGCGGAGATCAATGACATCGAGGGAGAATTGGAAGGAAAGAACAAGGCGGCGAACACTGGCGCGAAGTATCCATAGAGCGCGAAGTCATACCATTCGAGGACATTACCGATCGCACCGGCCAGGAGCGTTCTCTTCATCGTTGAGTTCGTGGACATGCCCATGCAGCGTTCGAGGCTCCTGTGTAGGACCCATGCGGCTCGTAGCCTGCGTTAGAATGGATCGCCTATACAAGTTCTTTCTGGTGCATGAGAAATTAGGGTATCATCGGGGAACGAAAGTCGTGAGTTTTTGTCGTACGTTTCGACGCTGTGTATGGTGCTCGCTCGCGTTTCCTTACTGATGATCTGAGCAGCCCTCCGCGCTCTAAGGGCCAGTAACTGAAGCTGGCTCAGAATCTCCCTTTCCACCTGCGCGATTCTTCAAATTTCAACGCGTATGGCATGGGTTAACGACGGTAGTCGTGCGTGTTGTCTGGAATGGATAGGAGAAAAAGAATGATGGTTTGTGCTACTGTGCGCTGTAGAAAACAGGCCAGGCTCACATGATCCGCACCATCTCCGCTCTTGTTCTATGTAGTGCCCTCTGGCTCATCGGCTGTGCTGCGTCTCAGCCGATTGAACCGACTCCCATCGGAAAAGCCTTGCTTGGGAAAAGTAAACAAGATCTCGTCGCCTGTGTCGGCAGCCCTTTTCAGGAAACGAAGACGACCGAGGGAACAGTACTGACATACTACAAGGAAGCGTCGATGCTTGAGGAATCATTTTCCTTCTCCAAGGGAAGCAGGTCAGGGATGCATCATGGGTGTTGGGCGCACCTCCTCATGGGAGATGATCGCGTGGTAGGGGTAGAGTATAGGTCGGCGCCCCGGTCAGTTGACGCTACCGATCACTGCGATGAGATTTTTCACACCTGTGTGCGATAAAGACTGTCCCGTCGATCTTGGAACACAGGGTCGAAATTTCTGGTTGACACATCTTCCTCATAGAGGTAGAAGGCCCCATCTTTCTGTTGTGTGAACGCTGTTACGCAACAACGTGCAGATACTGGACAATCGTATTTGCATGGGATGATTGCTATGGATGGGGGTAGTAACCAGTCTGACATAGCCGGCTTGAACCCCATGCCCTCGAGCATATCCCAATCTCCCCGCGTAGCCCTTCCTCTCGTGGCCTAATCCAACGAGCGTGATGATGGCTCCGCCCGGTCCTCCGGGACAGGGAGAAGGGAGTGCATCATGAGGATTCTCATAGTCCGTCACAGAGAGTTTCATCTCGTCGATTACTCAATTTTGCTTGTTACCAGAACAGGGAGAAAGAAGCGTGTGGAACAGCGACAGATCATCCCCCTCGCCTGTGCTGTTGGCCTCCTGGTCCTGAGTATCATTGGGCTTCTGGCCTCACCTTCCTTGTCCCATGCGTTGGAAAAATACGGCCGTCCGTTGCCGTCGATGGAGCAGCCGGACGACGCGGCGGCCAGGGAAGCAGAAGAGACCTTATTTGGCGGATACTTCCTCACGGCCGCCTTCGTATCGAATCCGACCTTCGCTGCTCGTCCCGATAACACGGGATTGGTCGGCCTCCGGCACATGCTTCACCTGGAAACCGACCTCTATAAGCAATACCTTACCTTTTATACCGATCAAAACTTCTTCTCAGATCGGACAAGAGGATGGATTGAACTGAGCGAATGGGATGGTACCTTCGCTCTAACAGGCCTCGTAGATCGATTTGGGTGGCGAATCCAATATGAACGAGACGCCCCTCTCGATAGGGGTGGAACGAAACAAATTTATACGGATACCTTGCTGACGTCTCGATTTCAGGCCACAGAAGATTTGAGTTGGTGGAAAAGAATCTTCCCTGACCAGAACTTGACTGCCTATGCCGGTGCCGGCTGGCTGTTTCAGAACAGCAACTACTTTGCGCGACCAGACAATACCGGAAGAGCCCTTTTCCGGTATGTGGCCCATGCGGATCTCGACCTTTATAAAAATAGACTTGTGCTGTACGGAGATATGAATTTCTTTACAGACCGGGAGGCTGGAAACAAGGTAACCCCCAGCGAGTTAGACTGGATCATAGGGCTAGCGTTGAGGCTTCGCGAGGATATGGAACTGAGCCTGTATCGAGAGCAGGACCAACCCTTAGACAGGGCAGGACTCGTTCAAAAATATGTCGCCGTTCAATTCCGGTACTCGTTTGATGTTCCCAAGCGGTTCTGGAAGAAGTGAGGCATTCGGTCAGGGGCTCGCTCCGCGAGAAGGCTGCTGCTTGTTCTGCATGATGGCGGGGCCGGAGGTCTGGGTGTCTTCGGCATAGTGTGCGGGCGCAGTTGCCGCGGTGATCATTCAGCAGGTTT
>VBOM01000239.1 GCA_005877535.1 Nitrospirota bacterium
GTTCTGGCATTGATTCTGGTTGAATTGACTCTTTTTCCCTCGCGTCCTGTAAACTCGTACTCGGCTTGGACGTTGCAGCAGGTGAACTCGAGGATAACGTTCCTGCGGCAAACTTCCATGCGCCGTCGAAGACGGTGCTCCATGAAAATGGAGCCGTGGACGAGGAATCACCGGGGGAGGGGGTCGAGTCTTCGGGCTCTGGAAGGGCCGAAGGAATCGTTGACGGCTCCGTCGCAAAGATCGACTCACTAGGCCCCGTCAGATCTGGCACAGGAGCTGAACTCGGCAACTGATCTGAGACAAGCTCAGGCTGAATGGAAGCGGACGGGGCAAGAACGGATTCACTGCCTAATAGGGGTGCCCCCTCCGGTTGAGCTAATGGAGCCGTCGACGGGCTCGCTTCCTCAATACTGATGGTCGAGTTCTCTACCTGCTCCCAGGGCATGGGTGAGGATAATCCCGGCGATCCGGCGGAAGACGCGGTGGCGATCCCAACGTCCACTGTGTGCTCCTCTATGGAACTAGGGGCAAGCCCCTCATTCACAAAGGGTGAACGTTCGACAATCAGATCCTCCCTCTCATCATCACCATATCCACTCGACGGATGCGGCGGCTCGGCCAAAATCGATGGCAACATAGCCTCATCAAGTTGATTGGTCTCCTGGATTGGTCCCGTAGATTCGGACGACGGAACCTCCAGTTCCTGTGGAGCCAAACCGATCGATGCCGGGTCTATCAATGGGGATGACACATCGAGCGATTCAATGACGGAATTCGACGAAGTGGGTGGCGGAGTCTCGTGACTCGGGGGAGCCCCATCAAACTGTTCCCACGGCATCACATCAGAAACCAGAGATTCTTCAGTGGTGGCGAGGATTTCGTCCTGGGAATGCGAGGCATCGACTTCTAATGACGTCACTGCGGCTGGAGCCAGCGGCTGAGGCACAAGAAGCTCGCCTGTTTGTATGTCGAAGAGAGAGGCAAACTGACAGGCCACTGCGCTGGCCGGCGCAAGTTCTCTCACTTTGGCGTAGAGCTGAGAAGGCTTCCTGGCATTTTCAGAGTCTGGCCCCTCAATGAGAATGTCAATTGCCTTACCCAATTCTGCCACCGCAGCCATGGCATCCCCCTTCTCCTCGTACACATTGGCCAAGAGTTCGAGGAAAGGGACGCAGCGAGGTCCTGCAGCCAAATATTCGCGCAACAAGGATTCGGCTAACCAGAAGTCTTGTCGCCCGATCGCTTCGTTGGCGAGGGATTCAAATGCTTGTCGGGCCGTGACAAGACTGCCTAGTCGTAGATGCAGCGTGGCAAAGAGTCGTCGAGCTTCCGTGTTGTGAGGATCAAGCGAGAGCAGCTCTTTCAACGCAGCGGAGGACCGGCCATACTTGCCGGTATTCATGTGGGTGATTGCTTCCTCGAGAAGCGCGCTTTTCTTGCTGTAGCCGACAACACCCCGTTTGTGCACCCGGGAAGGAGTCTTTTTATCAGCTTTTTGAGGGGATTTTTTGTCGGTCCTCACGTTACAACCTTAGCAGATCATCACAAGATACGAAGCGGCTCCCCTAGCCACTTCACACTAGACTTCGCTTCCGTTCGGTTTTCCACAATCTTGCGAGGAGACAAACTGGACGGAGACATGCAATCCTAGTGCCATTACGGTCTTCGTAGTGGATTTGAATACCCTTTATTATTAAGGTGTTGGACTAGTCCCTCCTCTTCCTCCCCCCGACCATTTTTCAAGAATGAACAAGCCCGTCAATAATCACGGTCGAGAGATCTTTCTCTCGGAACGACCACCCCGCATTATTCATGACGGCTCGTCGCGAAATGGCGGAGTGGCGCGCGACAGGCGTGAAGCGCGGGACTTGCGTAACGTGTGAGCCCTGTCCCTACCTGTCGCGCTTTTCCCGCCACTCTCGCCCGTCTCGCTTGAGTCAGACATCGGTGGGCGCAGTAGTAACTCTCAGGCAACAAACACGCTCGCTGGTTGTGTCGATGACGGGCCTTATGGTACCGTTCGCCATTCCCACTGTCATACTCGACGCGGTCCGGGGGATAATCGGTCTCTCCGTATACATTGGTTTGGAAATCATGAATTGTTTCTCTATCGGACAATTGCGGTGGGCCAGGCAGACCTCTCTCATCTGTCTCCTGGTAGTGCTGACTGGATTTCTGCTTCCTCCCGCCCCGCAGGCTGAATCTGGAACAAACTCCTCCGGACGTGTCTCCCTCGACTTCAACGATGTCGAACTCTCTGTTTTTGTTCGCTTCATCAGCGAGTTGACCGGTAAGAACTTTGTCTTGGATGATGTCGTCAAGAAGGCCGGGGGGAAAATCAGCGTGTATTCCCCCACCAAGGTCACGCACGACCAAGCATACAGCATGTTCGTGGCGGCGCTCGAAGTCAGTCGTCTGGCTGTCATCCCGAAAGGGAATGTTCATCAAATCGTGGCGATGGGGGACCTTCCGCCGGAACGAGGGGCATTCGTCTACAAACTCAAACATGCCAATGCGACCGACCTTGCGGCCATCCTGACCAATCTCGTCGCTCGATCTCAGACCGTGGCACAGACGGCACCGGGCGCACGGCCACTATTTAGGCCCTTGAGTGAATTTGAAGCCCCCGTCCAGGTCTTCGCGGACAAGGCCACGAACGCGATCATCATCAGTTCGACAAAAAGCGCCTATAGCAAGTTGCAGTCCGTCATTCGAGACTTGGATACGCGTCGGAATCAGGTCTTTGTCGAAGCCGTCATCTTGGAGGTGCAGGTCAGTCGGCTCAGACAGATCGGAAGCGACCCTCTTCAGGTAATAGGTTCGGGCAAGAGCGGTTCACTGCAAGGTATTGCTGGATTCAATCGTGCCCCAGAAGATTTGGCCACTATCGCGCAGTCCATTCTTGGGGTTGCGGCGGGCGCTTCAACTGGAGGAGCGGCGACGGTCCTTAACACGGTCAACGTGCGCGCATTCTTACAACTGTTGCTGAGCCTCACAGACACGAATGTCCTGTCGACCCCTCAAGTGCTCGCCGCAGACAATCAAAAGGCCAAAATTGTCGTGGGCGAGAATCGTCCATTCCCCACGGGTCAGGCCCAGGGAATCACGGGCGGGACCCTTGTCACGATCGAGCGAAAAGATGTCGGCGTCACACTGGAACTCACTCCACAGGTCCTGGAGAACGACCTGATCCGATTAGAAATCAAGCAGGAGATTACCGCGATCGAAGAAAATGTCGCACAAACGATCGGGAGCGGGACGGCCAGCATCCCGGTCGGACCCACCACGACCAAACGGTCGATGGAGACGACCACCATCGCGAAAGATCAACAGACAATCGTCGTCGGCGGGCTCGTGCGGGATAACATCACCATAAACGAAAGTAAAGTCCCTCTCCTTGGAGATATTCCGTTCTTAGGTTGGCTATTCCGCTTCCAAAGCCGACAAGTCGACAAGCTTAACCTGCTTGTGTTCCTGACCCCAACCTTGGTCAGGGATGAGGCAGACATGGTGGAGTTGAATGCCCGCAAGTCAGCGGACTTGGGAACACTTCAGCGAGAAAATCGGATCGAGGAGCCCACGAAGCTCAAGCAAGATGTCTTAGAAAAACTCGAACGCCAAAATGGAACTCCCCGCCCACTTCCGAATACTGTAGAGCCATCCGT
>VBOM01000206.1 GCA_005877535.1 Nitrospirota bacterium
GCTCAAGATGACGGGTAAAACCAAACGCCGTGGCACGACAGTCACGTTCAAGTCCGACGGGCAGATTTTCGAGACACTCGACTTCAGTTTCGATGTGCTGGCGCAACGACTGCGCGAGCTCGCTTTTTTGAACAAAGGACTCGAGATCACACTCAAGGATGAGCGGAAAGAGCCGGTCAAAGAACAAGTATTCAAGTACAAGGGTGGGATCGTGTCGTTCGTCGAGCATCTGAACGAAGCGAAGACGCCGTTGCACAAACCTATTTACGTGCAGGTTGAGAAACAGGAGATGGTGCTCGAGGTCGCGCTTCAATACAACGACAGCTACGCCGAGAACCTATTTTCTTTTGCGAACAACATCAATACCAAGGAGGGCGGCACGCACTTGGTGGGCTTCAAGGCTGCGCTCACCCGTACGATTAACAACTACGCGAACGCCAACGAATTACTCAAAAAAGACACGGAATCGCTCACCGGTGACGATGTCCGTGAAGGGCTCACCGCCGTCGTCAGTGTCAAAGTCAGAAATCCTCAGTTCGAAGGACAGACGAAAGCCAAGTTGGGTAATAGTGAGGTGAAGGGCATCGTCGAGTCCGCGGTCAACGAGGCGCTCGGGAGCTATTTCGAAGAGAACCCGACGGTGGCCCGAAAGGTCATCGGGAAAGCGATCGACGCGGCTCGCGCTCGTGAAGCGGCGCGAAAAGCGAAAGAGCTCATCCGACGCAAGGGCGCGCTTGATGGGGGGTCGCTTCCCGGCAAGCTGGCCGACTGTGCGGAAAAAGATCCGGCGTTGAGCGAGCTGTATATTGTCGAGGGTGATTCGGCCGGCGGGTCCGCGAAGCAGGGACGCGACCGCAAGTTTCAGGCGATTCTGCCGCTTAAGGGCAAGATTCTCAATGTCGAGAAGGCGCGCTTCGACAAAATGCTCTCGAGCGACGAGATCCGGACCTTGATCATGGCGCTCGGAACCGGCATCGGCGCCAAGCGCGAAGAGATTGAAAAGGCCGACAAGGACTCGTTCGACATCAGCAAGGCTCGGTACCATAAGATCATCCTCATGACGGACGCCGACGTGGACGGCAGCCATATCCGGACACTGCTCCTCACGTTCTTTTTCCGGCAGATGCCGGAGCTGCTCGAGCGAGGCTATGTCTATATCGCGCAGCCGCCGCTCTTCAAAGTGAAGAAGGGCAAGACGGAACGGTATCTCAAAGATGAAATGGCGTTGAACGAGCACCTGGCTGATATCGCCGTCGAGGATGTGGAAGTGTATATGGAAGGGGCCCAAGGGTATGTCACGGGACGGCGGCTCCTGCCCATTCTCAAGAAGCTGATCGCCTTCGAGACCTTGCTCGGCCGGCTCAACAAGAAACCGCATGAGGCCAGCATGGTGCGGGCGTTTGTGGATGAGCCGGGACTCGATCGCGAGCACCTCAAGAATCAGGCGGCTCTCAAGAAGGTCATCGCCAACGTGAAGAAAACTCTCGCGGTGGCCTATCCGAAGCTCACACCGACGTTGGATATCGTAGAGGACGAAGAACATCAATCGAACAAAGTCACCTGTCGGCTGCATGCCAATGGGGTTACCCACAGCGTTGCTGTGACACACGAGCTGGTCGGCTCCGCTGAATTCCGCGAGCTGCAGAAGCTCTCACCGTCGGCGATCGGCTTGGGCCGGGCGCCGTACAAGATCAAAACCGACGGCCAGGAACAGCTCCAGCCCGCGACGGCTGAGTTGGTCAAGGCGATCCTCGATAAGGGCAAGCACGGGCTCAGCATCCAGCGCTACAAAGGTCTCGGCGAAATGAACCCGAATCAGCTCTGGGAAACGACGATGAATCCAGAAGTCCGGACGCTGTTGAAAGTCAAACTGGAAGACGTACCCGGCGTCGACGAGATCTTCACGATTCTGATGGGTGATGAGGTCGAACCCCGACGAAACTTCATTCAAGACCACGCATTGGAAGTGCGCAACTTAGACGTATAAACGTTAATCGTTAACCGTTGAAAAGGAACCAGATGTCGCGGTTGACGGCGATTTACGATTCACGTTTAACGGTTAACGACAAAGGGAAGAAATGCCACCTGATGAGAGATTAGGACAGATCGCCATCGAAGACGAGATGCGCTCGTCGTACCTGAGTTATGCGATGAGCGTCATCGTCGGCCGGGCGCTCCCCGATGTGCGGGACGGCCTCAAGCCGGTCCATCGCCGTATTCTCCACGGCATGAACGAAATGGGCCTGGCGTCGAACCGGGCCTACCGCAAGTCCGCCAAGATTGTCGGCGAGATCATGGGGAACTACCACCCCCACGGTGACAGTGCGATCTACGACACGCTCGTTCGGATGGCGCAACCCTTCAACATGCGCTATATGCTCGTGGATGGTCAGGGCAATTATGGATCGGTCGACGGCGATCCGCCGGCGGCCATGCGGTATACCGAAGCCCGCCTGACCAAGGTCGCCGAGGACATGCTTGCCGATATCGACAAGGATACGGTCGATTTCGGGCCGAACTACGACGAGTCGCTGGTCGAACCGTTGGTGCTCCCCTCTAAAATCCCGAATCTTCTTGTCAACGGCGCCGGCGGCATTGCGGTGGGCTATGCCACCAACATTCCGACCCACAATGCCGGCGAAGTGATCGAGGGACTCCTCCTGTTCCTGGAG
>VBOM01000207.1 GCA_005877535.1 Nitrospirota bacterium
CCACTAATCCTACCAGATAAATCAATGCCACCGTGCTTGCGGCCCGTCCAAAAGTGCCGAGTTCTGTGACCAGCCAGCCGGTGAGAAACGGCGAGGAGGATGCCAGCACACGCCCGGCATTGAAGCAGAAGCCGGCGCCGGTGGCACGGAGCCTGGTTGGGTAGAGTTCGGGGAGATAGACCGGAAATCCGCTGAAAATACCGTTGTTAAAAAATCCCAGCAGCGGCAACAACATCAAGACTCCGGCATAGGTCGTCGGCAACAGATACGCGATAGGCAGCATCACCAAACTGCCGAGGCACATAAGGGCGAACACCGCGCGCCGTCCAAATCGATCTGCGAGCGGTCCAAACCCCAAATAACCGAAGAGGGCTCCCCCATTGAGCGCCATGATGGCGTAGCTCACAGAGGTCGACAGGACTGCGGCATCGGAGCCCTTGAGATCTGGTAATTCGCGGATGAGCGTGGGAGCCCAGTTTGTCGCTCCCCACAAACCAAAGACGGCGACGAACGCCAGCGCAGATCCTATGATGGTTGACCGTCGTAAGGGGGGTTGGAAGATGTCTGTCATATGTGTGGGGCTGATCGTCTTGTCTCGGTCGTGGGCCTTGACCCAACGGTCTGGCTCCTTCACATGCCAGCGGACCAGCAACGACACAAAGGCCGGGAGCACGCCGATCACAAACATCACCCGCCAGCTATGGCCCTTTAAAAGTAAATTGAACGACGCAGCGAGGAAGAACCCGACCGCCCAGGCTGACTGGAGAACGCCTGCGGCTTTCGCTCGTTTCCCTTCCGGCCAGGTTTCAGCGACGAGTGCCGCGCCGGCTGCCCATTCCCCTCCGATTCCCAAGGCAGTGAGGAAGCGATAGATAGCCAGATGCCACCAGTCGTGTGAGAGTGCTGCGAGCCCGGTGAAGATTGCATAGATGAGGATTGTGATGATGAGGGTCTTCGTACGACCAAGATGGTCCGCGACCACGCCGAAGCAAATCCCGCCGATGGCCCAGCCGATGAGAAAGATGGAGAAGATGATCCCACCGTACCAGCCGATTTGCTCAGCAGAGATGCTCTCGCCTGGGGCCTGGAGTAAATCATGTAGTGCCGGGTGGAGGACGATTGCATAGATCGTCGCGTCCATCGCGTCGAATACCCAGCCAAGCCATGCGATAAACAGGACGAGCCATTGATAGCGCGTGACCCCATCGCGCCACGAGCTTGTCGTTTTAGTTTGGTTCTGCATCAGTTGTGGGTTAGAGGCGAGAGGCCCTGGGCTAGGGGCAAGACTCCTTGCACTTGCCTCTAGCCTCGCGCCACATTTCGTCGCGCCAGGCTACGGAGCCTTCACATGGGTGTCAAGGTGCAGTGCTGAAAGGTGCATGGTATAGTCGCCGCCATGGCACGAGTCGACTTTTACCGGGTGCTGGGGGTCTCGCGCGACGCGTCCGATGACGCGATCAAGAAGGCCTACAGGAAGTTGGTCCTTCAGCACCATCCTGACCGCAATCCCTATAGCACTCACGCCGAACCCAAGATCCGTGAGATCAATGCGGCCTATGAAGTCGTCGGTGATCCGGACAAGCGTCGGAGCTATGACCGACTCATTTGGGGGGATGAAACGGCACGGGATGAAGCGGCCGATCCAGCCGTCATTCTCGACGAAATGAAGAAAAAGCTTTTCGATGAAGGGCGAAAGGAAGTGTTCGCGGTCTTGATGAAAGATGTGAAGCGGATCAAAACCGAACTCGGCGTGATTCGTGAGCGGGCCGTAGCGTATCAAGGGTATGACACATTTAAGGAAGAGATCATTCGGGAACGGGCATTGGAGGTCATGGAAGAGCTTGTCACTACTCAGATGGAGGGGCGCAAACAGCGGCTCGTCGAAGTGGCGACGGAAATGCTGCTATCCCAAGGCCTGGTCAAACGAGGCGATGAGGGAGGCGTCAGATCGCTACGTGGCGGGCTTGAGGAGGTGTTCCGCAACGGACGGATGACGGGCTTCGCAGCAGCGCTGGAGTTGTTCTACGAGCGGCGATAGTGCCGTTCAATGCTTAATGCTGAATGTTCAATGTTGAATTGAGGGGGAGCCGCCTGCCTCATTCAACATTCATCATTTAACATTGAACATTGTCAGGCCTGCGATAGCGGGCCTGACACAAACTTGCCCGCCTGCATCACACCGATAATCCTGCTGCGGTCGCGTAGCAGATCAATGCGACGAAGGGGATTTCCCTCGAACAACAGGAGATCCGCCAGTTTCCCCTTCTCGATCGTTCCCACCTGGTCCTGAATCCCGATCAAGCGTGCAGCAGCGGAGGTTGAGGCGAGAATCGCCTCCATCGGGCTCATCCCGAATGCAACCATCCGCTCGAGTTCCTGGGCGTTATCTCCATGATAGTTAAATGGCGTGCCGGCGTCGGTGCCCATGGCGATCTGGACTCCGTCCCGCAGGGCTTTCTTGAAGCTCGCTTGATGGCGCTTCGTCATGGATTTGGCTTTGTCCAAGGCGCTTTCTGGAATGCCGCACCCGAGTCGGCAGGCGGCAGTGGTGGCCAGCGCAGAGAGTGTCGGTACCATGAAGACACCCTGCTGTTTCATCATGGCCGCGGCTTCTTCGTCCAAGAGCGTGGCATGCTCGATCGAATGGACTCCGGCGCGGATGGCATTTTTCATCCCCGACGATCCATGGGCATGGGCGGCGACTTTCCTCCCGCCTCGTTGCGCTTCTTCCACGGCCGCCTGAAGCTCCTCCACGGTCATTTGTGCCTGCTCCGGCGAGGTGCCGGGCGTGAGGACGCCGCCTGACGCAATGACTTTAATGACCGCGGCCCCGGCGGCGATTTGGGCGCGCACGACGGTGCGAACTTGCTCCGCTCCTTCCACTTCCTGACCGATAAACCTGGCGTGGCCGCCGATCATGCAAATCGCCAGGCCGGCTGCGACAATACGAGGTCCTGGAACGAGTCCTGCGTCGATAGCCTGTTGCAATGTAAAGATGGAATGGTCTCGCGACCCCACGTCGCGCACTGTGGTGAAGCCTGCCTCCAAGGTCTGCCGCGCAGCCCGGCTCGATTTGAGCAATGTGAGAGCGGGCGTCTCTTTGGCGATCGCGTCGACGACATCCGGTTCAGCACCGAGGCAGAGATGCACGTGACAGTCGATCAGGCCCGGTAGTAGCGTCAGTCCCCGGCCATCGATCTTGGTCGTTCCACGTGGGAGGGAGAGGTCTCGATCCGATCCCACGACGGCAATCATGCGGTCGCGAATGACGACCGTGGCCCGTTCGATCGTCCGACCGGTCCCGTCGATGGCGCGCACTGAGCGAATGGCAACGGGCTTCATCATGGTGTATCGATGGGAAGGGTGATGATGCAGTCCATCACATCGCCGACGTTGTGGTCGCGGCCTTGTCCTGAGGAAAGAGATCCGGCTGCAGGAGGTCGGCCAGCGTCAGGGCGAACATCCAGTACGCGACCATGAGGAGAAAGGCAATGCCCCCGTCAGCGAGCATCCAGAGCGATCGATGTCCCTTGCTGTCAGGATCACGTGCGGCTATAGACCCGTGAGGCAGCCTGGAGTGAAGCCCGAGTTCGGTTAATCCCGCGATCAAGGCCTCACTATTAAGCCGATGGCGAGTGAAGCGGGCGGGCAATCCCTCTTCTTCGACGAGTCGTAACGCTTCCCGCAGGGCATAGAGCATGGAGATCGGAGCTGTGTGGTGGTAGGCCCTGGTACCTTCGGCCCAGTAGTCCGCGATCAAGGCCATATCCAAGTACCAACTCTGGCACGGAATGCGCCGGGCTCTGATGGCGGCCAACGCTCGGTCGCTGAGGGTGAAGGGAGACAACCCGGGCGGACAGCTCAAACATTTCTGCGTGCCGCTATAGCAGACATCGATGTCCCAACGATCGATCTCGACCGGTGCGCCCCCCAGCGAGGTTACGGCATCAACGAGGAAGAGCGTGTCATTGTCGCGGCAGAGGCGGGCGATCGGCTCAAGCGGTTGCCAGGCGCCGGTCGAGGTTTCGGCATGCACGATGGCCACGGCTTTGACCGGGCCGGATCTGCGTAACGCTTGGTCAATGGCGTCTGGATCAATGACCTGTCCCCACGGGGCCTCCACGCGAATCGCTTTGCCACCACAGCGTTCGACGATGGTGGTCCATCTCGTGCCAAACACGCCATTGACCCCGACAATTACTGCATCGCCCGGCTCAATGATATTCACGATCGAAGCCTCCATACCGGCTGAGCCAGTGCCGGAGACTGCGATGGTGAAGCGGTTTTTGGTCTCAAAGACAAAGCGCAACAGAACTTGGATATCGTTCATGAGCGCAAGAAAGGCTGGGTCTAAATGGCCGAGCAGGGGAGTTGAGATGGCACGCAGGACTCGCGGATGCACCATGCTCGGCCCTGGACCAAGGAGCAGCCGACGTGGAGGGGTAAAGTTCTGAACTGGCATATTACTCCCGATCCAACAGGATTTTAAAAAAAGTCCGCGAGCCTGTCTTGTTCACTCGGTCTGCTCGGCCTATCTTGTGTGGTTGGCTGCATGAAACCAACCAGATGGACCAGACAGACCGGGCTTGTCTCAGACGTGCGGACCAGCGATCTGTTGTTTTGCCGAGCCTAGGTTTTCCCCAGCCTGCTAAGAATGCTTCCCAGTATAGCCGAGTTCAGTCTCCCTCGGCCACGGGTATTCTGAACGGTCTCCTTCGTCGCCTAGCCACTCCGAGGGGTTTCGAGTGGGAAAAACAGCATGTTATAGTCTCAATGATTATGGAACCTGCCTCTCTTTCTCTCAATGAACCGCAGCAGTCCAAGCCCTGGTGGCGAGCCACAGACGTGCCGCCTTCGATCGGGGTATATCCCGGGCGGTTCTCGCCTATGGTCACGCTGTTGTCCGCGCTCTTCCTCACGGTAGCTCTTGGGTCGGTTGTAGGCCTTTCGGTATCGACATCCAAGCTTGATCGGATCGAGTCGCCCGAGCAAGCGCTCAGTCTGATGGTCAGTCGAACCATGGATGTGCAGGAAGGACTTAAACGTGCTCCCTACTGGGAACAGCAGCTTTTCGCCTGGACCTCAAGCGGCAACGAGGCTGAATGGGCGCATGAGATTGAATGGTATCAAGAACTGGCGGAGATCTCTGAAGATCCGTTGGTGCCCCTTCAGCTGGCGGTTCTCCAAGCCGAGGCCGGCCATGTCTCGCAGGCGCTCCTCTCTGCGAATGAGTGGGCTAGGGCAGAAGATCCGCTTCCTCAGTTTGCCGATCTGGTGATGGCCGCCTATGGCGAAGGACCCGTTCATGACGCGGAGAAGTATGTCTTGTGGCAAGCAGAGGTGGCAGAGGCGTTGCCCGCCGGCTGGTTTTACGATCGCCTGGCTGAACGCCTCGCAGGCCGTGCCAACGATGCTGCCCTTTTGGCCAGGATTCAGGAACAGGCCGCTGTGCGTGTCGACCGCCTGTTTGTCCGGTCGCATCGCTTGACGTTTGTTGAACTCGGCGCGATGGCCATCGGCACCGTGGTGTGCGTGCTGCTCTGGTTCCGACGGAATGAACCTTCCAGTTTCGTTCGGCTGCATGAACCGGGCGTGCCGCCGCCGTGGCCGGGCGGCATCGGCGCGGCGGTATTGCTGCGCGGGGGCGCGATCGGTGCGATGCTCACGGCGCTGTTTTTGCTCTATGCGCCACCCGACAATGTCCCGCTTCGGGCGCTGGCCATTCCGCTGACGAATGTGCCGCTACTCCTCCTGGCCTACCGCCATCTCTTCCGGCCGTCCGGCATGACGTTCGATGATGGATTCGGGCTGGAAATTGGATGGGCCCGTGCCGGTCGTCTGGTGATTGTGGTACTGGCGGTAGTGGCAGCCGGTTTGTGGGGTGGGTGGGTGATGGATCGGCTGGCGGAGCCTTTCCATCTGACGAGTCGTTGGGCCGAATGGTTCGACGCAGATCTCGTTTGGGCCACACCCTCTCTGACGGCCATGAGTTTAGTCGAATACGTGATCTTTGCACCGCTGTTCGAAGAACTTGCGTTTCGTGGATTGCTGTTCGCGATTCTCCGCCGCAAGTTCAGTTTTCTGCCGGCTGCGTTAATCAGCGCCGGTATCTTCGGCATCGCCCATGGCTATGGATTGGTGGGATTACTGAGTGTGTGTTGGAGCGGAGTGCTCTGGGCTTGGAGCTACGAAAAGACCGGAAGCCTTCTGCCAGGCATTCTCGCCCATGCGATCAACAATTTGCTGGTGTGCTTAGCAGTAATGGCCCTCCTCCGTTAGCAGGATGGTGAAAATGCCTTCCAGCGTCGTTCTCGGCTCGACGGAATCCTCAACGTACCGCTAGGGTACGTCTCCGGTTCCTTCTCGCCTCGGGCCTTGCTGGAAGCCATTTTGACCATCCTGCGCTTCCACCCCGTCTGCTGATTCGATCATGGTATTCGTTCCAGTGGAGAATCCGCTAGGACGGACGAAGGAGAGGTAATCGCGGTGTATACTGGTTAGTGAGACATGCGATTGATGTTTCTCTGAGAACGATGAGAGTCACGATTTGGTATATCGTTCTTGCTCTTGGAATGTTATTGAACCCGCTAGGCGCGAGTGGCCACGACTTTGCGTAGATTGGGTTGCTGTATTCAGGTCTGGGTCCTTCTGTCGGCTGCCGTGGCGTCGGCAGAAGTGGTTCAGATCGGGAATATCATGACGAGACCAGAGACGTACCATTTAAAGGATGTACAGTTACAAGGGGTTGCCACTCATATTCAAGCGCTTCCACCCACCTTTATGAGTAAGTTTGGGACTATGTGTTATGGGGCGTACACGTTTACGCTCGGCGATGAAACCGGGAGTATTGTTGTGGAGGTGCCTAGCATGTGCGGGCGTTCGCAGGAGGCCGTCACGATCATTGCTGAAGATCAAAAGGTTTCGGTAGCGGTCCGCATCGAAGCGCCAGGGTATTACACGGGGTCTGGTATCGCTCCGCCCGGCGAAGTCAAATCTACCACTCGTGCCATAGCCCTGCGTGAGCCAATTGTGCAAGATAGATGAGACAACCGTTGTACGCGGTCGCTTCTGTGAGAAGAAATGGAGTAGTTAGTGGCGTCGAGCGTGATGGCCTTGCTTACGATGGTGAATGTGTTGACTCAATGAGATCGAGTGCCTCGTACAAATCGGGATGCCGAAGCCGATAATCCAGTTCAGAACGAAGCTTGGCGTTGCTGATTCGTTTTCCCGATGAACAGTCTTCTTTTACCGCTGCCGCTGTCACACCCCATCGTTGCTGCGCTGTCTCGCAGATGTCCTTCCACGTGCGGGGTGTCCCATCGCTCACGTTGTAGCTCTCGCCCGGTTTTCCTTTGTCGAGCGTAAGCAGACAAATCGTGGCCAAGTCTTCGACATGAATCAGGTTCACATACCTGCGTGACGATCCGACGCGCCCACTTTTGATCCAGTCCAGTGGGTTGCGGCCTGGCCCGTAGATGCCTGCCACGCGCAGGCTGATCGCACCGTATTCTGTTCGCAGGTATTCCTCTCCCTGTACGCGCGATTTCGTCAGATCGATTGGAGCGCTCTCGTCGATCCAGGGTGGCGGGTACTCTTGTGAGTGACCAACGTCGTAGGCGGAGGTGCTTCCGAGCACGACAAGGCGGCGAGGCGTTGCCCCAAGAGTCTTGGCAAAGGTCTGGACCTGGGCGAGCGGAGTTGCGGGAAAACACCAGACGAGATCAGCATCTGGCGGTATATTTTCCCAGGTCGATCGCTGTTCCAAATCAAACATCACGCGTTGATCCGAAGGAATCTCTGCGAGGTGGTTCAGGGGATCTCTGCTCGTGGCGCAGACAGGCCATCCCGCTGCCATTGCCGTTCCATACAACGCGCGCCCGGTATAGCCGGATCCCAACACAACCAGCGGTGATGTCGCCTGTCGCGTCACTCAATATCCCCCGGTCCGTAAGGCCGGGCCATCTTTTCACAGTCGCGTGTAATGACACAACTGTTGCCTCAATAAGGAATTCAAACTAGAATGCCTCATATGAAATCCATTGCATCTGTGTTGTCGATCATTGCCCTTGGGTTCGGACTCTTAGGCTGTCCAGGCAGTGGGGGCGGCGGCGGTGGGGGCAGTACCCCAGCCTTTGCGGTGTCGACGACCGCAGCCGATTTCGGTGTGGTAGGCAACGCGGGTTACTCTTCGACACTTTCTGCTACCGGAGGCACTCCCCCATATACCTGGACCGATGTCGCTCCTGCATTGCCTCCGTTAGGACTTGCCCTCGACACCGCGACAGGTGTCATTTCTGGTACTCCGACGGCAACAACGGCGAACGCCTTTACTGTGACATTCCAGGTTACTGATTCCGGTGGGAGGATGGCGAGCGGCCCGGTCACGCTTCGTCTTCGCCCCCGTACCGATCGTGCATCAGTCGACACTGCGGGCAATTCAATAGCCGGGTCATTGAACACCGAACCTTCAATCAATCGCACGGATGGGCGATTTATTGCGTTTTCCTCCACCGCCCCCAATCTCGTCGCAGGCGTGACCGGCAATCAAGTGTATGTTCATGACCGGCAAACTGGTCAGTCTAGCCTGGCATCAAAAAGCAGCCTTGGGAGTGCAGGTATCGGCGGAGTGAGTAGTGCGGCTTCTATTAGTGCAGACGGGCGCTTTATCGCCTTTGCGTCAACTGCTACGAACTTAGTTGCAGGCGTGA
>VBOM01000208.1 GCA_005877535.1 Nitrospirota bacterium
CGCCGCCGGTGCAATCGGAGGCATCGCCTCGGTGCTGGCCATTCACACGGGCCAGATTCATCCCACCGCCAACTATGATGACCCAGATCCGGATTGTGCGTTGGCAGGACTCTCTCGATCAGCGCAGGAGCGTCGTGTGAAGGTGGCCTTGCTGAATGCCTTTGGATTTGGCAGCAACAATGCCGCTGTGGTATTCAAACGGGCGGCCGCATAGCGCACGACGGAGCGGATCAACGCATGGCAACCGATCCCACGATATCGCTGAAAATCCGTACCGCCTTGGCTGAGTATCTGAAACGCGATTCGGCCACGATACTGACCACTCATCATCTGCGGGACGATTTAGGTCTCGACTCCATGGCGGTGATTGAACTGCTGTACCGCATCGAGGAGACCTTCGATCTCCAGATTCCCGACCAAGACCTCCTGGGGCTGACGACAGTCGGCCATGTCGTAAATTATGTTGAGAAGCGGTTGGGAAAAACGGTCTCACCCATCCCGACCAAGAAACGACCGAGGCCGTTGGAGTCAAAGGGCAAAAAGAAATCCTAATCCATATGGCGACGCGGGTACGGATTCCTATCTCACTGGCACAGATCCACGCCGTAGTCGGCGGAGAACTTGTGGGATCGCCACAAGACACCGTCACGAGCCTGGCTAGTTTAGAAGTAGCAGGCCCGAACGATCTGACCTTCGTCACGGGGGATCGGATGCTCAAGGCGAGCGGACCCACCGTCGCCGGCGCACTCCTCGCCCACCGACGTCTTGCTGAGATCGCCAATCCTCACATCGTCGTCGCCAATCCCACTTTGGCCTTTGCACAGGTCGCCAAAATATTCTTTTGCCCGGTCGCCCCTCCCCGCGGAATTGACGCGACCGTAGTCCGTGGCATTGACACTCATGTCGGCTCGGATGTTTCAATCTGGCCTGGAGTCACCCTGGGAGACCGTGTGAAGATCGGGGCGCGAGTGACGCTCTACCCCGGTGTCTTTGTCGGGGACGATACAACGATCGGGGACGATACGCTGTTGTATCCCAATGTCGTCGTCAGGGAAGGCTGTTCGATCGGAGCGCGGGTGATCATTCACAGTGGCGCGGTGATCGGAAGCGACGGATTCGGCTATGTGCAGGACCAGGGACGGCATTACAAGATTCCCCAGCTCGGCGGAGTCACGATCGAGGATGACGCCGAACTCGGCGCAAATGTCACGGTCGATCGGGCCACAATACTTGGCCAAAAAACAGTCATCATGAAGGGTGCCAAGGTCGACAATCTGGTCCAGATCGCCCATAACGTGACGATCGGCGCCCATTCAATCCTGGTGGCACAGGTTGGGATTGCCGGCAGTACTCGCGTGGGGCATCACGTCATGATCGGTGGACAGGCAGGGCTGGCAGACCACATCGTCATCGGAGATCAGGTCATGATTGCCGCTCGTGCAGGTGTCAACCGCAGCCTCGAGCCCAATCAGATCGTCTCAGGGGCTCCCGTTATGCCGCATGAAGTTTGGGTGAAGGCTCAAGCCGTGATTCCACGACTTCCTGAACTCCGGCAGGCCGTCCGCACATTGGAAGAACGGATGAGGCAGCTTGAAGCATTGCAGTCGGCCCCTCCAGTCTCCAAGACAAATGTCAAGAAGCGGGCCAGATAGATAATGGATCGGTCGTAGCTAAGGCTAGTCCACAACTCCACGCCAACAAAACAACTTGGCCCAGTAGAATCCCGCCCAGGGTACCAACACAGCTGGGAGCGGGTCTAGGTCGCCGCGTATGATGGCCACGGCCGATGCGCTGAAGATCAGAGCCGCTCCGGCGATAGAGATCGCAGTGACAAAAGCGCGCCCAGGGTGTTCGATCGACGGCACCTCTGGCTCGGCCTTCGCCTTCTTGCTTTGTTGAGCCACAGCGGTCCGCAGCCGTGCCGCATACACCTGGGGAAAGGTCGTAAAGAGATAGCGGTGATAGCGTGCCTGCGCCCATCCACACAACGCACCGACCACGAGCAAGGCCGAGCCGGTGAAAAACGTCAACCAGCTGTAGGTATGGTTCACCAGCAGTTGATAGCCAAGTGACCCTACACCACCGACCATGCAGACTAGTCCGATCGTCCCGGCAGGAAGGAGGATGCGGGATCGGACATAGTCGCGAGCTTGTTCCTCAATCTTCTCCGGTCGCAAAACCGTCACAAGTTTCGGCATCGATGCGTTCTCCCACCACATATGCTGCCAGACTTCTGGTCCTCGACCAGAAAAGGCAGCAAGACGGCGGCATCATACCATCCTTCCGTAGCTTGTTATATGGACGAGGAAATGAGATTGGGCGTCTGCCTCGGGTCTGATTGGACAGCAAGCTCAATCCCCATGGCTAGATGAGAAATTGTGGATGACTCATGAGTAACGGTAGAGGGCATGCCTTGTTTTCATATCATGGGTACTGATGTGCTCACTCCATGGTACGAAGGCAGCCGTCGGCGCCGAAACGTCGCTTCCGCACAGGGTTTTCGCCGCAACCCGCATGAAGTTCCGCGAAGTAACGGGCGACAGGGGGGCAGGACATTAGCACCCTCACTCTCGGTGTCCACAAAAGGTGTGCATGGCGTGTGGATAACCATGTGGATGAGCGACCAATGCCATGCCGTACCACAGCACCTCACACATTGCACAATCGGTAGGCAGTACAATCCGTGCAATTTCATCGAGGTGCCATTTTTCGGCAGAAACTCGCATGGCACAAATGTGCAGATTTCGCACGACCAGGAAGATTCTCCAGAGTCGAGCGTACAGAAGTGTTCAGAATATCAGGGCAGAGCTAGGCTGGCAGGATATCGCTGATGGCAGATCGTTCCACGCGCCCTATATTGCCCCACTGTTCCGCCATCGGAATCAATGCCTGAATCCTTGTCTCTACCGTTTCTAGCCGCTGTGCCAACGTCGACGTTTTTCGATAGGCCGCGACCATGAGAAAGGATCGCAGCCCTTGCAAAAACATCGTGATCATCGTCGCCTGCACATGGCTGGCCAGATCGTGGAGAGCCTCGACCTGCTCGAGAATCGGATCGAGCTGAGACGCCGTGACGAAATCCGTCGCCCCTTCGGTTCGTATAATCGCAAGATTGGAACTGATGATCGGAACCCGACGACGCACTTCCTGAAGAAACTCTTCATCGAGTCGGTCAAGCTCAGTTAAGATGCGACCGATACTGGCAACATCGAGATGATCGGCCTCACGCTCGGCTCGCTGGATCACTGTCTCCAACACATCGCGGGGCGGCTGTATCGACCGGGCACGAGCTTGTTGTAGGTCCCGAAGGGCCTGGATGAGCGGGACGCTGGGACTCACGGTGAGCGGAGCCTGCAACTGGGGAGCCGCTGGTTGCTCATTCAGGGTGGCAGGAAGAGCCTCCGTGGATTCGCTCACCGTTTCCACAGGAACGTCATCAGTTTCAGCACGGTCGTTCTCTTGCTCTCCTGCTAAGCGACGCACGGCCAGACTGATCCGATCCAACCCCTCCTGAAGCGACTGGAGCGCCGCCGTCATCGCACGTGGCTCTTGGCGCCCAACATCGTGGAGAATCGGCAGCAGATTCGAGGCCATCTGCTCAATTGTACGCAGCTGGACCGTCGATGCAGATTTGGCAAGATTAGTAATGCCG
>VBOM01000209.1 GCA_005877535.1 Nitrospirota bacterium
TCATTGCAGACGGCGGAATCAAGCATTCAGGCGATATCACCAAGGCCTTGGCAGCGGGCGCTTCTTCGGTCATGCTCGGCGGGCTCTTGGCAGGCACTGAAGAATCGCCGGGAGAAACTGAACTGTTCCAAGCCAGAACGTATAAGGTGTACCGCGGCATGGGCTCGATCGGCGCGATGGAGCGCGGGGGCGGAGATCGGTACGGACAAGGAGGGCGCCCGGTGCAGAAGCTGGTTCCGGAGGGCATTGAAGGGCGCGTGCCCTATAAAGGGAAACTCTCCTCCGTTATCTACCAATTGATCGGGGGAGTGAAGTCCGGCATGGGCTATTGCGGGTGTAAGACGATCTCGGAGTTACAGCAGAAGGCCGCGTTTATCCGGCAGACGGTCGCCGGTCTCCGCGAAAGTCACGTGCACGATGTGATTATCACGAAGGAATCGCCGAATTATCGGATGGATTGGGAGTAGGACGTTCATCGTTCAACGTTAATCGTTAACCGTGGGCCAATCCCAGCCTGGTACCTACCGTTCTTTTCCCGCGTTTCACGTTGCACTGTTAACGAATAACGCACTCCATGGAACTCTGGCACAATAGAATCCTGGTCCTCGACTTCGGGTCGCAATACACCCAACTGATTGCACGCCGCATTCGAGAAGCCCAAGTCTACTCACAAATTCTGCCCTGCACCGTTCCCTTGGCGACCATTCTTGCCTATCGTCCGCAAGGCATCGTGCTGTCGGGTGGCCCCTCCAGCGTGTATGAGAAGAAGGCGCCAAGTGTTCCCAAGGAACTCTTCGACCAAGGGATCCCCATTCTCGGTATTTGTTACGGGATGCAGCTCGTGACGCATCTCTCGGGCGGGGAGGTGGCAAAGTCCAAGCATCGGGAGTACGGCAGGGTCGATCTCACGATCGACGACCACAGCAACCTCTTCAAGGGCATCGGCAAAGACGGATCGACGGTTGTCTGGATGTCGCACGGAGACCGTATCGAGCGAATGCCGCCGGGCTTCCGCTCCATCGCGCATACGGTCAATTCGCCGGTCGCAGCCATGAAGCGCGACGATCACAAGCGCCGGATCTATTGCCTTCAGTTTCATCCGGAAGTAGTTCATACCCCGGAAGGGACGACCCTCCTCCGCAATTTCGTCTACGACATCTGCGGGTGCAAACCCACTTGGACGATGCAGTCGTATGTGGATACGGCAGTGCAGCAGATTCGCGAGCAAGTCGGCAAGGAGCGAGTAATATGCGCCTTAAGTGGCGGAGTAGACTCGTCGGTGGCTGCCGCCTTGACTCATAGGGCCATCGGCGACCAGCTGACCTGTATCTTCGTCGACAACGGGTTGCTTCGAAATGGAGAGAGAGAACAAGTCAAACGGACGTTTGCTCAACAGCTTCATCTGAACGTGCGGCTCCTTGATGCGTCAGATTTGTTCCTTGCCAAGCTCAAAGGGGTGATTGATCCGGAGCGTAAAAGGAAAATCATCGGGAAGCAGTTTATTGAACAATTCGAAGCCGAGGCCAAAAAGAAGTCGGGGGGGGCAAAATTTCTGGTCCAGGGCACGCTCTATCCCGATGTGATTGAGAGTGTGAGCTTCCAGGGCCCGTCAGCCACGATCAAGACGCATCACAATGTCGGTGGTCTGCCGGCTCGCATGAAGCTCAAGTTGATTGAGCCCTTGCGGGAATTGTTCAAAGATGAAGTGCGGGTGCTGGGTAAGGAATTAGGTTTGCCGGATGAGATTGTTTGGCGACAGCCGTTTCCAGGTCCTGGACTGGCGATCCGAGTGTTGGGGGCGGTGACGAAAGAGCGACTGGCCATCCTGCGAGGCGCCGAGTCCATCCTCGATCAGGAGATTCGCGCCGCAGGGTTGTATCGAGAAGTTTGGCAATCGCTCGCCGTGCTGTTGCCGATCAGGACCGTGGGCGTTATGGGTGATCAACGGACCTATGAACATGTCGTTGCGCTTCGTGCCGTTACGAGCTTGGATGGCATGACGGCCGATTGGGCCAAGATTCCGAATGACGTGCTGGGCAAGATGTCGAATCGGATCATCAATGAAGTGAAAGGCGTGAACCGGGTAGTGTACGACATCAGCTCGAAGCCGCCGAGTACGATTGAGTGGGAATGAGACGCTAAACGTTAATCGTTAACCGCAAAAAGGGATTTTACGATTAACATTTAACGCATAACGGTTAACGAGATGGAAATCAGGCTACAGAAAATCATTGCCGGAACGGGATTGGCTTCGCGGCGAAAAGCCGAGGAGTGGATTGCTTCAGGGCGGGTGACGGTGAATGGCAAAGTCGTGACGGAACTCGGTACCAAGGTCGATCCGGATCGTGTCCACATCAAGGTAGACGGCAAGCACCTGAGTTCCACCCAGCCGTACGTCTATCTGCTGCTGAACAAGCCGAAGCACGTGATGTCGACGTTGGACGATCCGGGAGGCAGGCCGACGGTGAAGGACTACCTTCGCGGGATATCGGTGCGGGTGTTTCCGGTCGGTCGATTAGACTTCGACAGCGAAGGGTTGATGCTCCTGACCAATCACGGCGACTTGGCCCAGACGCTGCTCCATCCCCGTTACCATGTCCCGAAGACCTATCTCATCAAGGTGAAGCAGGTGGTGACGGATGAACATATCCGGCAATTAGAACAAGGTGTGCAGCTGGAAGACGGCATGACCAGTCCGGCTGTCGTCAAGAAGGTAAAAAAGGCCAGGCAGAACTCCTGGCTGGAGATTACGATCCGCGAAGGACGGCAGCACCAAGTAAAGCGTATGTTGGAGGCGGTCGGCCATCCGGTCTTGAAGCTGACGCGGATCAAGATGGGTCCGCTGTCGCTGGGAGATCTGGCATCCGGGGAGTTCAGGTACCTGACCGACCGTGAAGCGAACGCGTTGCGCGAGCTTGCGGAACAGAAGCTGGCCTCAGCGGAGGACACAGAGCAGCAGGCTCCACGGCCAAAGAGGCTGGTGAGTCGGGCCGGATGGGCCCGTTCCAAGAAAGTGAAGGTGGTATGAAGGTCAGGACTCATCGGTGCGGGGAGCTCACGAAAGCCGCTGTCGGGCAGACCGTTGTTTTAAACGGCTGGGTCCAGGGGCGGCGGGACCATGGCATGGTGATGTTCATCGATCTACGCGATCGAACAGGGATCACGCAGGTGGTGTGTAACGCCGAGCGTAATGCAGCAGTGCATCAAGCCTCCCACTCCTTGCGGAGCGAGTGTGTCGTGTCGGTGACGGGCCAAGTGATGGCCCGTCCTGAAGAGTCCAAGAATCCCAATCTGCCCACGGGCGAGGTCGAAGTGTTCGTGGATGCCGTCGAAATTCTGAATGAGTCGAAGACGCCGCCCTTCGTGATCGAAGACGATGCTGAAGTGACGGAGTCGATCCGACTGAAATACCGCTACCTGGATCTTCGGCGTCCGAAGATGCAGCGGCTCTTGAGCCTCCGGCATGACATCATGCAGGCCGTCCGTGGATTTCTGAATGCGGAACGCTTTCTTGAAGTGGAAACGCCGATTTTGACCAAGAGTACGCCGGA
>VBOM01000210.1 GCA_005877535.1 Nitrospirota bacterium
GCCGGCTCATGCTGCTGGGAGAAATCGAGGAGCTGCCGAACAATCGTTTGCACACGCCGCACACCCTCTTCCATCGACACCCGGTATTCTTCTTGCCGTCTCGGCGAGAGCGCCCCCTTCCGTAAGTTGTAGAGGCAGTTGAGGATGCCCCCCAGGGGATTATTGATTTCGTGGGCCACTCCCGCGGCGAGCCTTCCAACCGAGGCCAGTTTTTCAGAACTCCTGATCTGCTGCTCCAGTTTCTTGGTCTCGGTCATGTCGCGTGCGATGCCCAGCACGCCCAGGATTGTTCCCTCGACCGCATGCAGCGGGGAGACACTGACCATCACAGCCCTTGGCTCCCCCGTGCGAGTTACTACCTCCACCTCATAGACCTGCTTCGCTCCGATATCCAAGGTACTCTTGAGACGCTTCCCGCGATGACGCTTGGAGAGAAGGGCGAGGTACGGGCGGCCGAGCAGATCGTCCTTCCGGTAGCCCCATGCTTCGATCTTGCTGTTGACATAGGTGAATCGTTGCTCGGTATCAAGGGTGTAAATGACATCGTTGGCGTTCTCGAGCAGATTTTCAAGATACTGCTTGGTCTCCTCAATTTCCCGCGTGCGCTCTCGTACCTTATCCTCCAACTCTTCTCGGTAAGTCTCCAGCTGCCGTTCGAGCCGCTTCCGGTCGGTAATGTCTCGCAACTGCACCATCACCAACAGTTGGTCGACCGCTCCGACTCGAATCAAATCCATTTCGGCCGGAGTTTCCAGTCCGTCGGCATGGCGCACCATGATCTCCTGCGTGGAGACTTTCCGTTGCCCCGAAATGATGTCGCTCAGCCATCCGCGCAACGCGTCGTGATAGTTGGAGAGGACGACTTCGAGCAAACTGCGGCCGACCACGTTCGCCTCTGCATACCCCAGAGCTTGCTCCTCACGTTTGTTGACGGCTACGATCACACCACTCGGATTCACCATAAACACCGAGTCCGCCACCAAGTCGAACAACGACTTGTACCTCGCCTGCGAGGCAACGAGCTGTTGTGTCCGCTCCGACACGACCTGTTCAAGCTTCGTCGTGTATTCTTGTAGTTGTTGCTCAAGCCGGTGCCGTTCAGTCACATCACGTACAAATGCGCGCGAGTGAACCAGTCCGCCCCGCTCTTGATCGATCAGTGCCGTGGCGTGAATCTCCACGTCGATCGGGTGACCGTCCTTGGCTAAAAACACCGTATCCATCGAACTGCTGCCTTCCGCCGTCAATCGTTCCAAATATTGCAATACGAGTGGCTCCTGGCCACGCGGCACTAGGTCCCAGAGCCGCATCGACAGCATCTCCTCGAGGGTATAGTTCATCTTCTCGAGCCCCGTCTTGTTCACATGGACGAATTGGCCGCTCCGGTTCAATTGATAGATCATCTCAGGAGAATGCTCGATCAGATCGCGGTACTTTTCTTCCAAGCGGTTCACATCCACCACGCGTTGTTCAACTTGCGCGAATGATCGTTGTAGATTCGTCGCCATCTGGTTGAACGCATCGGCGAGCCCTTCAATTTCATCGCCGGTCTTCAGCTCCAGTCGACGGTCCAATCGTCCGCTTCCGATTTCATGCACCCCGTCGTGTAACAACTGAATGGGACGGGCGATCCGACGTGCGACGACCACCCCTGTCCCCCACAGCATGGCAAGCACGAGCAACCCATAGATCAGCACTCTCGCCACGAGTTCGGCGAGCGGCGCATAGGTCTCCTGGGGGTCTTGCCGCACCAAGGTGATCCAGTGTCTTCCTCCGAGGCTTCCTGGGGCCAAGCTCTCGCCGAAACGGACCGGGGCGAATCCCACCAAGGCGTTCCTGCCTCCATGCGAATCGTCCTCGGCAACGGTCCAACCGGCTCTCAACCCACCGAGGGCACTGATCAACTCGGGCCTTACCGTATGTTCTTCAGGGCTCATGACCGGACAGATTACAGGAACACCATCGGAACTGAACAACATCGCGTGACCGGTCGCCCCGATGGTGACATCGGCAATCGCATGGAAGATCGTGTCCCGACGTAACAGAATTGTGACAGTTCCAATCGCCGTCCCCTTTGTGTCGTCCAGAATGGGCGCCGCCACCACGACCACATGAGTCCCGAAACCGGGATCAAAGGCAATCTCGCTCACATAGCCCCTGAGACTCCCCCCTCTCACCACCGCTTGCCACCACGGCGCCTTCCCGTAAAAATACTCCACTTGTGGAATGGAACTGACCACCAGCGCCCCCTGCTGGTCGGTCACCAGGATCCCGACATAGTCCGATTTGCGGATATCGTGCCATCGGATGAGGTAGTTGGTGACGATGCGATTGATGAAGAGGGGAAACTCGCTTTGCTTATCCCTCTGACGCCACCGCTGCTGCCAATCCTTGATCATGCCCTGGATGCTTTGCGCATCCTTACCCTCATACGTGCGGTTGGCTTCAGTGACGGCGGTGTGGAGAAGTGGGATGGTGGCAAGCTGCTGGGCCTCGTTCATCCCACGACTGACATGCATTTCGATGCGGCGAGCGGCTTCCACGGCGAGTTCTTTGAAGTTGGCACCGGTCATTTCGCGAAGAGCGCGTCGCTCCTCGACGTAGGTGAGCGCAAGCAGAAGGGTCAGGGGCAGAAGTCCAACCAGCACGATCGCCGTGATGATCTTGCGCTGGAGACTGTGAGCCCGACTCCAGAGTGTCATGGGTTCGCCCCGAGCAGGATGCAACAACCCGCGATGCGTGAAGCATATCTCGTGAAGCGTCTCGAAAGGGCCTTCCGAGACGCTTCACGAACGACGGGAGGTTATTTCACCATACGGCTAACTCCGCTTCAACAGCCGCCCGGACGCTCCGGGCCAGAGCAACAGCAACGGACTTGCGACGAAGATAGATGAATAGGTCCCGAAGATCACGCCCCACAACAGGGCGAGGGAGAAGTCGTGCAAGACCTCTCCGCCGGCCAGCGTCAGAGGAATCAGGACCAACACGACGGTCAAACTGGTGACGATCGTGCGGCTCAAGACTTGGTTGACCGCATTGTTGATCATCGTCTCTTCGCTGTCTCGCCGCCGCATCCGGAGGTTTTCCCTGATACGGTCAAACACGACGACCGTATCCGTCATTGAATAGCCGGCTAATGTCAGCAATGCCGTCACGACGAGCAAGGTAATTTCCTTATCCAGGACGTAAAAGGCGCCCAACACCGCCAACACGTCATGGAAGGTCGCCAAGGCTGCGGCGATGCCGAAGCGAAATTCGAATCGCGCCGCCACGTAGAAAATGATCCCTGCAAAGGATATGACGACCGCTATGAGGGCATCCTGCTGAAGCTTCTGCCCGATGGTCGGTCCGATTTCCGTGCTGGAATCGACCACGAAATGGTTCGCTGCACCGCAGTCCCGCCCGCGAAATCAATGCCGAGGTTCGCCGACCCTCTGGCAATCTGAATGACCGCCACAATTCCCAGCACCACCATGATACCGGAAAAAAGAAAGGCCCAGCGGCGCTTCCCCATGAAATCGATATCGGTTTTTCCAAGGATCTCTAACATGCCGACTCCTTCGAACTAGATGCTTAACTGTTCCACTTTGCGTCGTTGATTCAAGAGGTCGAAGATGACCTTGGTGCCGATCAACGCCGTAAACAGATTGATCCCTATCCCGAGACAC
>VBOM01000211.1 GCA_005877535.1 Nitrospirota bacterium
TCACAGTGACACCGAAAGGAGAAGGGTTCAAGGTAACCGGCAATCTCCCTAATACACTAAGAGGGGCCTATGCAAAAATTAATATTGACGCTAGAGGGTTCAATCAATGCGAAGTCAGCGACGGATGGTTGGTGAAAGTAACTGAATAATACCGGTAACCGGCATTCGTAACGATTCGGTCCTGCCAGAAAAGAATTGTCGCAAGGGATCGGGATTTCTTCTCGTCACATGTGAGGGGGTCAGCTCAAGCTGGCCCCTTTTTCAGTTCCCGGAAGGCCTTTCAGGAACATTTCCCGACCGAGGTCTTTGCCATCGTCTTCCTGGCCACACAGCCGAAAAGCAAACAGCACCATCCGGTCCACGTTCTCTTGTCTTGGTAGATAGAATCGAGCGCTGCCAGGGCCGGTCCCGACCGTCATGATCAGGACCGGTCCTAGTGTTGTCT
Source organism: Nitrospirota bacterium (assembly GCA_005877535.1). Taxonomy (GTDB): domain Bacteria; phylum Nitrospirota; class Nitrospiria; order Nitrospirales; family Nitrospiraceae; genus Palsa-1315. The sequence goes on from VBOM01000211.1 coordinate 446, forward strand.
CGCATCATATTCTTCAGCGAGGGGCACGGCATCAACAGGGAACTGTTGATACCGTCACGGGCAGTACCGGTGCCGTTCCTGTTCTACTGAGGGAAGGATTTCGGCGCTTTGACATGCTGCCATCCTTCGCCATTCAGCGTGTGAAGAAACTGCACAAGATCGCGCTTCTCTTCGTCCGTCAACTCGAGCGGAATGATCAATGGATCCTGGTGAGGGTTCTTCACGCCTCCCTGATTGTAGAAGTTCACGACCTCTTCCAGAGTTTTGAAGCGGCCGTCATGCGTATAAGGTGCGCTTCTGGCGACCTGCCGCAAGGTCGGGGTTTTGAACGCGCCGATGTCCTCTGCATTTTTAGTTACCATATAACGCCCGAGATCTACTTTGTTGTCGTCCCAGCCGAGGCCGAGGTTGTGGAATTTTTCATCGGTGAAGTTGAACCCGGAATGGCACTTCGTGCACCGTGCTTTTTCCCGAAACAGGAGGAGGCCGTGTTGAGCCTCTGCTGAGATGGCTCCTGCTTCCCCGCCCTGATCAAACCGGTCCGCCGGGCTGTTGCCGGAGAGGACGGTGCGCTGGAAGCTGGCGATGGCCCTGCCCACGTTGTCAACCGTGATCTTGTCGTCGCCGAAGACTTTCATGAAGAGTTTCCGGTAGCCGGGAATCTTCATCATCTTCGCCATCATCACATCGTAGTTGGGAAAGCCGTGCTCGATTGGGTTCGTAAACGGACCGACCGATTGCGCTTCCAAGGTTGCGGCCCGGCCGTCCCAAAATTGAGCGTTGCTGAAGACCCGGTTGATGGATGCCGGCGCGCTGCGGCCGCCCTTCTGGCCTCGGATACCTGTGGAGACCTGCTTGCCGTCCGTAAAACCAAATTTCGCCAGGTGGCAACTCGCGCACGCGATGGTGTTGTCCTGCGACAGCCGCTTGTCAAAGAACAGCAACCGGCCTAACTCGATCTTCTCATTCGTCAAAGGATTATCGGCAGGAATTACCACGGCGGTCTCTTCTAGGCCGAAAGGAATCTTGAGCTTGTACTCGGTCGCCGACTCTGCATTCGCTGCCGGCTTCTCCTCTGTTGCGGCCTCGGCCAGTGTCGCGATCCAGGACGACAGCACCGTCACTGCGCAGATGGCCAGGACCCCGAGAAGGCTCTTGCCCAACAGAAGGCAACCTCCGAAAACTGCTTTCGGCCGTTGGGTTGATGGTAGCAGTTCAGCTTTCAGTGCGGCTGGTTTCATTGCGGCTCCTTTCGTTTGTATTTTCATTACGGTTGATCCTTTGTCGTTCGCTGGTCATCTGTCGTTTCTGGCTGTAATCTGCGCTGTATTGAAGCATCCGAGACTCTGAGCCGATGGGTAGGTTTTCATGGCGCGAATCGTACCCATCAGGCTCTTTCTTTGCAAGTTCTTTTTTCGGTAATTCCGAACGTTTCACCCAGTTTCCTGATGCAACTCTGCGCGTATTTACGGGGGGTTCGTGACGAAACCTCCGAGACGACAAGCGAGGCAGGTGTGTGGAACTGTGGGCGGGGCAACAGCCCGCCTGGAAGTTCCGAAGGGGCTGCGCTTCCTTAAGAAGTAGGAGAGGGGAGGAAGGCTCCAGAACCGAGCCTGCGACAGGAGGGAAGCCGGCCTGGCTATTCCCCACGAGCGCGGGGGGTCGGAAGTAAGAAGGCGATGTTTTGCAACCAGACTGTCTGGTCTGCGGCTTCTGGTTGCCCAGCTGCTTGTGCGCACTCTAAGCTGGCACGAACTTCAACGCCACCCCATTGATGCAGTACCGCAACCCCGTTGGCTTGGGGCCGTCCTTAAAGATATGCCCTTGATGCCCCTCGCAGCGTGCACAGTGGACTTCGGTCCTTGGGAAAATCAGTTTGTAATCGGTTCTGGATTCGACCACCTTTGGATCAATTGGCTGCCAGAAGCTGGGCCAGCCGGTGCCGCTGTCGAACTTGTGTTCTGAAGAAAAGAGGGGCAAGTCGCATCCCGCGCAGTTGTAAATACCGGCTCTCTTGTTATCGTGCATGTTGTCGGTAAAGGGGCGCTCGGTATTCTCGTGCCGTAGGACCCCGTAGGCCATCGGTGAGAGGAGTTTCTTCCATTCGTCGTCGGTTTTCAGAATCTTCACGATCGGCCCGATAACAATGTTCTGTGCCATGGAAACCTCCTCCATACAGATAGCGTAACAAGACAGCAGTCGATTGACAACGGCCATCTTTCCAAAACTCTATCGGTTACGTTCCCTACCGGTCAACAAACACACCTCTGCGAGCATAGAGAAAGAACTGTCCGACACCCGGTGCTGGCCACGACCATTCATGAATAATCCGGGCTAGCCCGCAATATTCATGAACACTTCTGCTGCAATCAGCGATCCGCTGCTACGACGAGGCTCTGGCCGACGGGCTCGCCCCTCGGACCCTCAACGTACTGCACGAGTACGCATCGGGTTCTCACGGCTCCGCGCGCCGGTCTCGCGACGCGGCTCAGCGATTTCGCGATGAATCGTCATGAATAATCCGGGCTTTGGCGCGTAGCAATCTTCTTGCGCATCGAGCCGGCGACGATTTGAAATTCGTATAAGCGACATTCCAGCGGACCATTGAAGAGGGGAATGCGTTTCGATGGCGCGAGGCCGATGAGTTTGGGGACCCGTAAATCGCCGGTAAAAATGTAGGCCCGCCATCCGCTGAATCGCTGTTTCAACCAATCGCCCAGCTGGGGATAGAAGGCATCGAGCTCCTCGGGTCGGCTGAGTCGGACTCCGTAGGGGGGATTGATCATCAGCACACCCTGTTCAGCCGGAGCCTCGAGGGCGAGCATTTCCCTCTGTCGCAGACGAATATCGACGGCGACTCCCGCCCCCTGAAATGTCCGCTGCGCGATCTTGACCGTGGCTGGATTGTGGTCGGAGGCATAGATGGCAGCAGGCACCTCTGACAGTTGTTTCAGCCGCGAGGCTTCGCGCAGATGGCCCCAGCGTTTGGCATCGTGGACCAGCAAGCGCTCAAACGCGAATGACCGGGACTGCCCAGGCGCGATCCGACGTGCCATCAGC
>VBOM01000212.1 GCA_005877535.1 Nitrospirota bacterium
GAGATGCAACGCATCATCGGGCACCTCTTTTGGCTCGGCACACAGGCCCTCGATATCGGCGCCATGACCGTGTTTTTCTGGACCTTCCGGGAGCGCGAAACACTGTTGGACATGTTCGAAAAGCTCTGCGGGGCCCGTCTGACCCTGAACTACTACCGCATCGGCGGGGTCGATAGCGATTTCACCCCTGAGTTGGTCCAACGGATGAGCGCGTTCCTCGATATCTTTCCCGAGAAGGTCAAGGAATACGATTCGCTCATCGCGTCGAATCGCATCTGGCTCGGCCGCACGAAGAACGTGGCCGTGCTCTCAGCCGAGGACGCGATCAACTTCGGCTGCACCGGGCCGGTATTGCGAGGGTCGGGCGTCGCCTACGATGTCCGCAAGGCCGAGCCCTACGGCGTGTATGACAAAGTCGACTGGGAAGTGCCGATCGGCAAGAACGGCGACACCTACGACCGGTACTGGATTCGCATGGAAGAGATGAGGCAGAGCGCCAGGATCATCGCACAATGTCTCGATCAGCTGCCGCCGGGGCCGATCATGGCCGAGGCGCCGCAATATATTCCGCCGCCCAAGGAACTGGTCATGCGGGACATGGAAAGCTTGATCCATCATTTCATCATTTACACCCAGGGCATCAAGCCACCGAAGGCCGAAACTTACTGTGCGACTGAGGCCCCAAAAGGCGAATTGGGATTTTTCATCGTCAGCGACGGCAGCGCCCGTCCCTACCGACTGAAGATTCGCTCGCCTTCATTTGTACACATGGGCGTTTTCGACCACATGGCGCGAGGCTACCTGATTTCCGACATCATCACGATCTTCGGAACCTACGACGTCGTGATGGGAGAATGCGATCGCTGATGCAGCGAATGTTAAATGGTGAATGGACAATGTTTAATTTTCGGAGCCTCCATTCCACATTTATCATTCAACATTGAACATTCAGGATGCACAGATGCTGGTCGAGAAATATAAATCAGAGATAGACAGCATCCTGTCACGCTATCCGGTGAAACGCTCGGCGGTGATTCCCCTGCTGTATCTGGCACAACAGGAGGAGGGCTACGTGTCCGAAGCTGCGATGAAGGAGATCGCGGGGCTATTGCGTCTGACCCCGCCCCAAGTCTATGAGACAGCCACGTTCTATACGATGATCAATCTCAAGCGTGTGGGGAAATTTCATCTCCAAGTGTGCAAGTCTCTGATGTGCGCGCTGGCCGGGTCGGATACAGTCATTGCGTGGGTCAAGACGAAACTCGGAATCGGACCGGGTGAAACGACAGCCGACGGACTCTTTACCCTCAGCACGGTCGAATGCCTCGCCGCCTGTGGCACCGCGCCCATGATGCAGGCGAACGAGGACTATTACGAACGGCTCACAGAAGAAACATTCGACCGAATCTTGGCCGATCTCAAAAAAGACGGGACCTGTTCGCTCAAGACCGGCCCGTTCATGTGGCCGGAGGCGCCGAAGGCGCAATGAAAAATGAGAAATGTAAAATGAAAAATTTGGCCGACCATTTTGCATTTTTAATTTTGCATTTTTAATTCGGAACTTCATGCGCAAGCACGAACTGATATTGCTCAAGAATATGATGCAGCCGGGATACACCGGTTCGCTCCAAGACTATGAGCGAACGGGCGGCTACCAGGCGCTTCGCAAGGTCGTCGGGAAAGTGCCGCCCACCGAGGTCACCACCGCGGTGATGAAATCAGGGCTCCGGGGGCGCGGCGGCGCAGGCTTCCCGACCGGTGTGAAATGGGGATTCCTGCCCAAGGGCTATCAGGGCCCGCGCTATCTCTGTTGCAACGCGGACGAGAGCGAACCAGGCACGTTCAAGGACCGCCAGCTCATTGAAAGAGATCCCCATCAAATACTGGAAGGCATCGTGCTCGCCTGCTACGCGATCGGAGCGGAAACCGCCTACATTTATATACGGGGCGAATTCGTCCTCGGGGCCAAGATCTTGGAACAGGCGATCACCGAAGCGCGAACCGCCGGCTATATCGGAACAAACATTCTGAGCGCTGGAATCACCGCCAATGTATGGGTGCACCGAGGCGCCGGCGCCTATATCTGCGGAGAAGAAACGGCATTGCTGGAGTCGCTCGAAGGCAAGCGCGGCTTGCCGCGCGTCAAGCCTCCCTTCCCCGCGACACACGGTCTCTACAACAAACCGACCGTGGTGAACAACGTCGAGACCCTGGCCAACCTCCCTCACATCATCAACCGGGGCCCAGAATGGTTCGCATCGATCGGCTCCCCGCCGAAGAGTACCGGCACCAGAGTCTTCTGCGTCAGCGGCCATGTAAAACGGCCGGGGAACTATGAAGTGCCGATGGGGATCACCTTTCGCGAATTGATCTACGAGCAGGCCGGAGGCATGCGCTCCGACAAACCGCTCAAGGCCTTCATCCCAGGGGGGGCGTCAGCGCCATTCTTCACGCCGAACCATCTCGACGTCAAACTCGATTTTGAGTCCGTTGCCGCCGCCGGCTCCATGCTCGGCTCCGGCGGGGTGACCGTCATGGAAGAGGGCACGGACATGGTGTGGGCCGCGCTCCGCCTCATGGAGTTTTTCTATCATGAGTCCTGCGGCAAGTGCAGCCCCTGCCGCGAAGGAAGTTCCTGGCTGGTACAAACCATGCGCCGAATCCTCGCGAAGCGAGGACGGATGGAAGACCTTGAAACCTTGGTGGATCTATGCAAGAACATCGAGGGCCGAACGGTCTGCGCGTTCGGCGACGCGGAGGTGGCGCCGATTATGAGCACGCTCAAATATTGGCGGCCTGAGTATGTCATGCTGATTCAGGCAGCGGAGGCAGCTAATCTGATTCGTCCCGAACAGGTAGTGGGGAAACATTGAAGACGTTAAGCGCAAATCGTTTTCCGTTAATCGCACAGGATGGATTCTGGTCTCATCGTTTAACAGTTAACGTTTAACGAATAAC
>VBOM01000263.1 GCA_005877535.1 Nitrospirota bacterium
CCCGCTTCACGATAGAAGACCTTGAGTCCGTCCACGTCTTGAGTGCGGTAGTGCGTTGCGATGTCATGATGAGTCATGCTTCCCTCCTTTGAATGTACGCCGGCCATCGAGCCGGCTGATTGTGTGGTGTGAAAGCTGCCGATGCGGCATCGTCGAACTAACCGTCTAAATATTATATTGACAGTTATAGGGCCTCATAGGCTAACCTGTCAAGTATTATTTTACTGGTAACGTCCTCATGTGCAGTTTGGAGAGTAAGTTGCCATGGGTGAGCCGAGTACCCAGATCCCCTTCCTCTTCGTCGGCAACCAAGTCTGTCTGGATTTCATCAACACCCAGGTTGTGTTGAACGGACGACCAGTGGACTTGTTAGCCACGTTCTCGGATCTAGTCACGTGGCTCGTGCAAGTGCACCTACTGACTGAGGAAGAAGCGAAGAAGATCGAACGGCAATGGGGCAAACAAGTAGAGGAGGCACAGACTCTCGAACAGGCGCGAGCCTTTCGCGTCACGCTACGGGAGATGGTCAAACGAATTGCCGCCGGCCGGCCAGTACCGCAGGCAGCGATTGAGGCCATCAACGGAATGTTGCGCTACCGTATTGGCTATCCCCAATTGACACGCCGCCGCGGAAAATTTGATCGGGGGTATCAGGCGGAGTCCCAGGAAGCGAATCAGCTGCTCGGGTTGCTCGCCGAGGCTGCGATGGACCTCTTGGGCACGTGCGATTTCTCACTGATCAAGAAATGCCAGAACCCATTGTGCGTGCTCTTTTTTTACGATACGACCAAGAACCATGCTCGTCATTGGTGCAGCATGACTATCTGTGGCAATCGAAGCAAAGTTGCGGCGCACTATCGTAGGCATCGGAGCCAGAGCACGTAACGGATGGGCTGGCTGATCCTCAACTGTGCACATCCAACGAGGGCCTTCTAAGGCCGCGCGTTGCGCGAGCACAGAAGATCATCCGGCTCCATCCCCTCCTCTGCTAATCCCGGTCACCAAGGCGAGCGTGGGCCAGAAAGTCATGAGTCCGATCAAGAAGCTGAGAACTCGGTTCATCGCATGTACCTCCTTTACTAGAGTGCACTGCTTCACCTCGCTCGAACAGCAGAACGCCCTCGTGGTGTTGCGCACCACGAGGGCGTCGATGTGTACCCGATCGACTCAGTTTCAAAAGATCGGTCCACGCTATCCCGGTTTCATCGCAGACCTCTTGGGGAGTATGGAAAGCTTCAATATGCTGGCTTTTTTTTTATGCGGATGTCAACCACGGTGGCAGGGCTGCCGGTCCTTTATTATGATGTGGGGCGCGGTTAGGCAGATCGTGTCAGCGCCCCCATTCGCCAGCTCAGGCTACCGGAGAGCGCGTTTTGATATATTTGTAAGAGTCTGTATAACACGGGAACTCTTTCTTTCCTGTCCCCGTTCTTGTCATCGTTCATTCCGATCTTTTCCTCCGGTCCCGGAGCAGGCAGCGGCACTCCACTCGGGTGGGGAGGGGTTGCTAGCTCTCGTAACACAACGGCATAATTCTTAAGCGTGTCTATGCAATATGTCCATCTCGGTCGCTCGGGCGTGAAAGTGAGCCGGCTCTGTCTCGGCACGATGAACTTCGGTCCGGAGACGAGCGAGGAGGACAGTTTTGCCATCATGGATCGCGCGCTGGAGGTGGGGATCAACTTCCTCGACACGGCAAACGTCTATGGCTGGAAAGTGGGGGAGGGCTGGACGGAGCAGATCGTGGTGCGCTGGTTCGCCCAGGGCGGGGGACGGCGCGAGAAAGTCGTTCTGGCGACGAAGGTCTTCGGCCGCATGGGCGAGTGGCCGAATCAGTCGCGCTTGTCGGCCCTACACATCAAGCGAGCCTGCGAGGCAAGTCTGCGGCGACTTCAGACTGACTGTATCGACCTGTATCAGATGCATCATGTCGATCGGGAAACGCGGTGGGAAGAAATCTGGCAGGCGATGGAACAGTTGGTCCGCGAAGGCAAGGTGTTGTACGTGGGCAGCAGCAATTTCGCGGGCTGGCACCTGGCCCAGGCGCAAGAATTAGCCCGCAGCCGCCACTTTCTCGGCCTCGTCTCGGAACAGAGTCTCTATAATTTGAATGAGCGGACGATCGAGTTAGAAGTGATTCCGGCCTGCGAAGCATATGGCATCGGCCTGATTCCCTGGAGTCCACTCACACGCGGGCTGTTGGCCGGGGCATTAGAACCGGCAAAGGTCGGTCGACGTGCGAACAAGGATGTAAAGAAAGATATCGAAACATATCGTCCTAAACTGGCAGCCTATGACGCGCTCTGTACACAACTCGGCGAGCGCCCGGCCGATGTGGCGATCGCCTGGCTGCTGCACCAAAAGGCTGTCACGTCACCGATCATCGGCCCGCGCACAATGGAGCAATTGAACGGCACGATGCGCGTCTTGAGTTTGACGTTGAGCCAGGACATACTGAAACGGCTCGACGACATCTTCCCCGGACCAGGCGGGCCTGCACCGGAAGCTTACGCCTGGTGACAAGGGCCTTGTCGCTAAAGGGGGGTGGGAGCTTTCTCGCTGGACTGTCCATCGCTTCTTATTACCTGAGTAAGAATCCCGCCCTGCCCACTGTCTGGAACATGAAAGATTGCTGACCACCACGACATCCACAAGTTCCTGCCGATCAATACGAGCACTTCTCAGTTCCGCCGCCTTGCGGTTTCTTCAGTTCACCCCCTAGAATAGGCTACCCTGGGAGGGTTCCATGCCTTTCGTGCTCCATCCCTTCCGTCGCTTCCCCATGCAATACGCCGTGAAGTACAACGTTGGTCCATGGTATCGATGCAACCATCACGGGCCCAGGGCATGAGTACGGCTGACCAGCAGGCGTCCGAGCCAGCCTGGGCCGCGTGGTCCAACGAGCAGCTGCTGGACCTTCCCATGAACCAGCTCGGGGTCACCCTGGAGGGGGCCTTCCTGTCCGAACGGATCCAGCAACTCTACAGCGAACTCGAGGCCCGCCAGCTCTGCTTCCGGCCCCACGTGTGGGTGTCCAACGAATGGTTTACGCCGGATGGGGTGCCCGGGATTGCCGTGCCGTTCTACCTGGCCCATCCGCGGCTGGCGAAACTGGAACTGGAGCAGATGCTGGAGGTCGAGGGGGGCACCCCGGAGTGGTGCATGCGCATTTTGCGGCATGAGGCCGGGCACGCCATGGAAAATGCCTACCGCCTCCGCCGGCTCCGCCGCCGGCAAGAGGTCTTTGGGCGCTCCTCCGAGCCCTATCCCAAATATTACAGTCCCCGGCCCTATAGTCGGAGCTTCGTGCGGCATCTCGATGTGTGGTATGCGCAAAGCCATCCGGATGAAGACTTTGCGGAGACCTTCGCGGTCTGGCTCCCCCCCGCTGCGCCCTGGGCCGACCGCTACAAGGGCTGGCCGGTCCTCAAGAAGCTGCAGTATGTCGAGGGGCTGATGCAGGGGCTGGTGGCGGTGCCGCCCCCGGTGGTCACGCGCGAGGAGATCGATCCGCTGTCCGCGCTGAAGAAGACGCTGCGCGAGCACTATGCGCACAAGCGCCGCCACTATGGGACGGCCCGCCCGGCCTTGTACGATCCGGACCTCAAGCGCCTGTTTTCCGACGCGCCGGCCCATGCGGCGCACCTGAGCGCCGCCACCTTCTTGAACCGGTTTCGCAAAGAGGTGCGCCGCAAAGTCGCCGCCTGGACCGGCGAATATCAATATACGATCGATCAGGTGCTGGAGGACATGATTGAGCGGTGCCGCCAGCTCCACCTGCGGCTGCCGCTCGCGGAAGAGCAGGCGAAGTTAGATTTCACGATTTTGCTGACCGTTCACACGATGAACTACTTGCGGAGCGGGCGGCATCGGGTGGCGGTATGAAGCGGCTCCGCATTCTCGTCTTGATGCACGAAGATCTGGTCCCGCCGGAGCCCCTCACCGGGCAGGACGTGAGCGGCGCCGAGTGGAAGACGGAATATGATGTGGTCTCCACGCTGCGCAAGCTCGGGCATGCGGTCACGCCGCTGGGGGTCAAGAGCGATCTGGGGGTGCTGCGCGCGGCCATCGAAGACGGGAAGCCGCACATCGCCTTCAATCTGCTTGAAGAGTTCGATGGGGTGGCGGTGTACGACCAGAACGTCGTGTCGTATCTCGAACTGCTGCACGTGCCCTATACCGGCTGTAACCCGCGGGGGCTCATGCTGGCGCGCGATAAAGTCCTGGCCAAGAAGCTGTTCTCGTTCCATCGCATCCCGTTCCCCGATTTCATGGTGGTGCCGCAGGGGCGGACCGTCAAGCGGCCCAAGTGGCTGCCCTTTCCGCTCATTGTCAAATCGGTGACCGAAGAGGCGTCGCTCGGGATCTCGCAGGCGTCCATTGTCCAGGATGAGGACAAACTCAAGGAGCGCGTCGCCTTCATCCACGCGAGCGTCGGGACCGGCGCCCTCATCGAGCAGTACATCGAAGGGCGCGAACTCTATGTGGGGGTGCTGGGCAATGGGCATGTCCACGTGTTGCCGGTGTGGGAGCTGCTCATGGACCAGCTGCCGGAGGCCGCCCGCCGGATTGCGACCGAACGGGTC
>VBOM01000264.1 GCA_005877535.1 Nitrospirota bacterium
ATGCAATGCCGAAGTATGAAACCATTTGTCCAATATCCTCGTTTTCGGATCAGCACGGCCACGAATGACAACATCCGCTTCCATGTGAATACGATACGTGATCGCCTTGGAGGAAGCGTAAAATTCAGCACATACACCATCAAAAGAGGGTATAGATAAACGGCGCAACTGCCGATCCCTGCGTCAGCACAATCAAAGTTCCCAACAGTACCAGCACCACCACAATCGGTAGGAGCCAGAACTTCTTCCGCTCCTTCATGAAGGCCCAGAGTTCCATCACAAAATCGCCCATACCTACCTCCTGTTGACAAGCACCGGCTTAAAACTGGTATTTCATATGGGAATGGGGTCTCGGAGATCGGGCGACTCTGTAGGTCGCACTCGACTCAGCGAATGCCTGCCTCATCGTATCCTTCCCCATGAGCCGGAACACAAGGCCAATTGGAGTCACCAGGGCATAAAACACGATGCCGAGCAGAATCCTGGTATTGACCCACCCCAGAATATGCCCGACCCACATCCACCCTTTATGAATGGGTGCTAATACCGATGGAAAAGCTCCACCACACAGGATGAGCAGGCCTCCGATTCCGATTGCCCACAGGCGCAACGGCTCCCCACGAAATACGAGCGGCCATAGACCGATCACGGTAAAGACCCCTCCGACCAACAATCCAAACTTACGTAACTCGTTGCGTGTGGCTGCTTGATCCATTATCTAGCCCTATCCCTCTTCAGCTAGTCGAGCTCGAATTCTTTTTTCCAATCAGAGTCCCCTTCAAGGGGCTTCTGATCCTCTTTCCTCAGCACATAATTCTCGACCACCAGGACATCCATCTCCGTCCGCATGAAGCAGCGATAGGCATCTTCAGGCGTGCACACAATTGGCTCGCCACGCACGTTAAAAGACGTATTCACACAGGTGGCATACCCCGTCTTCTCCTCAAACGCCTTGAGCAACTTGTAGTACCGGGGATTCGTCTCCTCGTGAACCGTCTGAATTCTGGCAGAGTAGTCGATGTGCGTGACGGATGGAATGTCCGAGCGTGGCACATTGAGCAAATCGATACCCCAGAGCTCTTTTTGGCCCGGGTCGAAGGGGAGTCGTCGTTTTTCAAGAACCGGAGCCACGAGCAACATGTAGGGGCTATCACAGTTCATGTGGAAGTAGTCCGACACCCGTTCTCTCAACACGGAAGGCGCAAAGGGTCTGAAGGACTCACGATACTTAATCTTGAGATTCAACACGGACTGCATTTTCGTGTTCCGAGCATCCCCTAGAATGCTGCGCCCGCCAAGAGAGCGCGGTCCAAATTCCATACGTCCCTGATGCCACCCCACGACCTTTCCCGCCGCCAGCTCATCGGCCACTCGACCATACAACTCCTTCTCATCAAGCAGGCGATACACAGCCCCAAGGGTCTTCAGCCTTGCTTCGACATCCTCATTGCTGAAAGCCGGCCCCAGATAGCTCCCCTTCATTTTGTCTTTACTATTGTCCGCGGTCCTGGGCTTGCCCTCATATTGGTGCCAGGCACTCAGTGCAGCACCCAACGCCCCGCCTGCATCGCCGGCTGCCGGCTGGATCCAAATCCCTTTAAATGGTCCCTCTCGGAGCACCCTTCCATTACCGACACAATTGAGCGCGACACCGCCTGCCAAGCAGAGATAGTCCACTCCTGTTTCACGATGCATCGTTTGCGACAGCCTCAGCATGACTTCTTCCGTCACTTCTTGAATCGATCGAGCCAAATCCATCTCGCGCTGACCAAACTTCGACTCTGCCTTGCGGGGGGGGCCGCCGAATACGTCGTCAAACTTGCGGCTCGTCATGGTTAAGCCGGTGCAATAATTGAAATACTCCATGTTCATTCTGAACGTGCCGTCCGGCTTGAGATCAATCAGCTGTTCGTATATGGCCTTGACATACTTGGGCTCTCCGTATGGAGCCAACCCCATGACTTTGTATTCGCCGGAGTTAACTTTGAACCCCGTATAATAGGTGAAAGCCGAATACAGGAGACCGATCGAATGAGGAAACGGAATATCCCATAGCGGGGTCAGTGTATTGCCCTCCCCCAACCAAGCCGAGGTGGTCGCCCATTCCCCAACCCCGTCCATGCACAGCACACCAGCCCGTTCATAGGGTGAGGCATAAAAGGCTGACGCTGCGTGGGACTCGTGATGTTCGCCAAAGAGGAACTCCGGCAATTCTGACTTATGGAGGCCGTTCGAACAGGCCAGCATTTCCTTTTGCAGCAAGTTACGCAGAAAGAGTTTCTCTTTCATCCATACAGGCATCGCGGCCAGAAACGATTGGATTCCTTTGGGGGCGAATCCCAGGTAGGTTTCCAATAACCGCTCAAACTTGATGAGCGGCTTGTCGTAAAATACGACATATTTCAGATCCTTGATACCAATTCCGGCCTGGTCCAGACAATATTCAACCGCTCGGCGCGGGAATCCCGGGTCGTGCTTCTTACGTGTAAACCGCTCTTCTTGTGCCGCCGCGACAATCTCGCCGTCCTGTACCAGGCAGGCGGCGCTATCATGGTAGTAAGCAGAAATGCCAAGTATGTACATAGCTTACATTCTCTGTGACAGGCTGCCGCCATTCCGGCACCAAGCGCCAGTACTCATTTCGTATTATTAAGCAGATTCCCGCACGACTAACATCACCATTGGGCAATACGAAGCCCGCGGTCGGGACATTGCTTATCCTGAAGAGCACTCTAGCAAATCAACGTGTCCGTCATTAAGAATTTTACATGTTTGCGACAGACCGAGACTCAAGAATCACTCGGGCCTGAAAGGAAATGGCCTTGAGAAGCAACACCGCCCTGCTGGTCCCATCCAATTTCCTTTCGAAGACTGCTTCCACCCCACAGAAAGGCCCCTCCTGTATCCGCACCACCTGCCCAGGTGAAAATCGGTCCTCAGAGAGTTCAATGACTCCTTCTGTGAGGCGACTCCGAATAGAGTGAATGATCGACTCATCAACCATCGAAGGGCCGCTGCCGAATGTTACGATATTAGTGACCCCTCTCGCATATCTCACCGCTCGCAACTGGCTTGACACGTCAAACTTCGCAAAGAGATACCTTGGAAACAAGGGCGATGTCGTTGGACCACACTTTCCGCGATGCGCTTTCCGTTCTCTCAGCATAGGAAGAAAGACTTCCACACCATGGCGTTCAAGGCTGACGCAGGCCATGGCTTCGCAGTGCGTTTTGGTATTTACGGCGTACCAGGAGTTCATATTCCCCTCACCACTTTCATGATGATCATTCGCTTCCACAATTTGGAGCCGGCAAGAACGACGGCCCTCTCCCTACACGATTGCATGAGAATACTCTCTCGGTCCATCAAGATACCCCAAAGCTGTCTTCATTTTGTGAAGGCGAGGACTTCCATCGCAATCT
>VBOM01000265.1 GCA_005877535.1 Nitrospirota bacterium
TTATCGTGGTGGACTCTGTCGCAGCGCTCGTGCCGAGAGCCGAAATCGAAGGTGAAATGGGGGATGCGCACATGGGGCTCCAAGCGAGGCTCATGTCGCAGGCCCTCCGCAAATTGACGGCGGCCATTTCCAAGTCGCAGACGACCCTGATTTTCATTAATCAGATCAGGATGAAGATCGGCGTGATGTTTGGCAACCCGGAGACGACCACTGGCGGCAACGCACTGAAGTTCTATTCGTCCGTACGGCTGGATATCCGTCGCATTGAGTCGATCAAGGAAGGGCAGGAGGTGACCGGCAGCCGCGTGCGCGTGAAGGTCGTGAAGAACAAGATGGCGCCTCCGTTCAAACAGGCAGAGTTCGACATCATGTTTGCGCAGGGCATTTCGAAAGCCGGCGAGTTGGTCGATCTCGGAGTCGAGAAGAAAGTGGTGGAGAAATCCGGAGCCTGGTATTCCTATCAGGGCGAGCGGCTCGGGCAGGGACGCGACGCGGTGCGAGATTTTCTTTTGAGCAACCAGCCATTGGCACGTGAGATTGAAGGGAAGCTGCGTGACCTGGCCGGTCTGCCTGGGCGTACGACGGAAAGACCCGTTGTGGCATCGATGAAGGACGAAAAAAAGACCGAAGAGAAACGCGAGGAGCGGCGACCGCACAAAGTCGGCGCCTAAACAGCAGCCACGCGAGACAGGCGAGACAGGCGGGACGGGCGAGATGAGCAAAGAAGTTCTGAGTTCTGGGTTCTGAGTTAGGCGTTAGGCGTGCGGAGTTAGAGACGGACGGGGAATGGCAGAACGGGTGGGACGGACGATGGTTCAAGGTCCGAAGTTCGAGGTTTCCGGAACTTCGAACTTCGGATCGCGCCTTTCCCGCATGTCTCGCCCTTCTCGCGCTTCACGCGCGAGGGTTTCAGGCCGGTGAGCAGGCGAGTCACAGGTAAGGCGGTACCATCTCCCGATCGGTGGTTGCAACTGGCGGTGCGCGCGCTGGCCCGCAGCGATCGCACGTCGGCGCAGATCGAACGATTGCTCGCAGCGAAGGGGGCGGCTTCTTCGCAGGTCCGAGCCGCGATTCGACAGTTGACATCGTTGGGATACCTGGACGACGTGGCCTTCGCGGCGCGGTGGGCCGATCGGCGACTCGCCCGCATGCCGATGGGCCGTGCGCGCCTGCAGGAAGAGCTGCTCGCCACTGGTTGCCCTGAACAGATCGTGCAGGCGACGTTGCGGGCCACGTACCGCAGGGTGAGTGAACGGGACCTGGCGCTACAAGTTATCACGATGACCGGCCGGACCGCCTCGGCGCAGAGGCCTGACCGAGTCGCAAGACTCTTGAACCAACGAGGATTTGACGAAGACACCATTGAGACGGTGATGGGGCCGCTGCTTCAAGAGGAACGACGTTCCTCCTGAAGCGGCATTGGGAATGTTGAATGATAAATGTTGAATTGTCGGAATTGGAAGAGGTCTCAAGGCTTAAGACTGAAGTGTTCGGAACTTCGAACCCCGACCTTCGGCCTTCAGCCTTCAGCCTCGGACTGAGGACGGCATGAAGAACAGCACTCAAGAATTGCGACAAGCCTTCATTCGATATTTTGAACAGCATGGCCATCAGGCAGTGCCGAGTTCCGCCTTGATTCCTCAGGCAGATCCCACGTTGCTCTTCACCAATGCCGGGATGAACCAGTTCAAGCGGGTGTTCCTCGGCGAGGAAACGCGCATTTACAAGAGAGCGGTTACCGTGCAGAAGTGTCTCCGTGCAGGGGGCAAGCACAACGATCTGGAGAATGTCGGCTATACCAGACGCCACCATACGTTCTTTGAAATGTTGGGAAACTTTTCCTTCGGCGACTACTTCAAGGAAGATGCCATCCAGTTCGGCTGGGAATTTCTGACTCAGACAGTCGGCTTAGCGAAGGATCGGATCTGGGTGACGATTTTCCGGGAGGACGAGGAAGCGGACCGGTTATGGAAGAAAATCGGCGTGTTGGATTCGCGTATCGTGCGTTGTGACGAAAAAGATAACTTCTGGCAGATGGGAGATACCGGACCCTGTGGGCCCTGTTCGGAACTTCATTTCGACCAGGGACCGGCGGTGCCGGGCGACGATCGGCCGAACGGCGCGGGCGATCGCGTCATCGAGATCTGGAATCTCGTCTTCATGCAGTTCAATCGAGATGCTGGGGGGAAGCTGCATCCCTTGCCCAGGCCCAGCATCGATACTGGCATGGGATTGGAACGTCTGGCGGCAGTGGCACAAGGTGTCTATAGCAACTATGACAGCGATGTGTTTACGCCGTTGCTTCGCGCCGTGGCCACCAGGGCCGGGGTTCGGTATGGGGAGCAAGACCAGACCGATAGGTCGATGCGCGTGGTAGCGGACCATCTTCGCGCGATCACGTTCTTGATGGCTGATGGTGTGCTGCCGTCGAACGAGGGGCGCGGCTATGTGCTGCGCCGGATTCTGCGTCGGGCCGCGCGCCATGGACGGCTGCTGGGCATTGTCGAGCCCTTCCTCTATGAATTGACGTCGGCGGTCGTGAACCAGATGGCAGGGGCCTATTCAGAAATTCGAAGCGCTGCTGCGACGATAGCCGAGGCGACGAGGGGCGAAGAGGAGCGGTTCATCGCCACGCTCGATCAAGGGCTCCCGATACTGAACGAAATGATCAGTAAGGCCAAGAATACCTCGATCACGTCCGGCCCCGGCGCCCTCGAACTGAAGGGCGCCGAGGTGTTCATGTTGTACGACACCTATGGGTTCCCGATGGATTTGATCGGCGAAGCCTGTCGCGAGCAGGGGATACGCCTTGATGAGGCGGGGTTCAACCAGGCTATTGAGGAACAGAGGAACCGTGCGCGTAAGACCGGCGGGTTTGAACAGGAAACGGCTCGGCCTGCGGTTACGGAACTGGCCGGGCGTGTCGGGACGACGAAGTTTGTCGGCTACGATCAATTGGAGAGCGATAGTCTGGTACAAGCGATTTTGAAAGGTGACCGGTTGGTCAAAGAAGCGGCGGAAGGCGATGAGGTTGAAATAGTGCTGGATGTGACCCCGTTCTATGCAGAAGGCGGCGGGCAGGTCGGCGACCGGGGCATTTTAATGGGCCAGGATGGGCAGGTGGAGATCAAGGAAACCGTGAGGCCGGTCCCGACCTTAATTCTGCACAAGGGGACCGTCACGAAGGGCCGGATTCGCGAGGGCGAGCAGTTGCGCATGACCGTCAATGCTACGACGCGACTGGACGCTCAACGAAACCATACGGCCACCCACTTACTCCATGCCGCGTTGCGTGATTTGCTGGGCCCTCACGTGAAACAGTATGGGTCGCTCGTCGCGCCGAATCGCTTGCGATTCGACTTTGCCCATTTCAGACCTCTGTCCTCCCGCGATGTCGATGAAATTGAAACGGTCGTGAACAGCGAGGTGCGGAAGAACGAGCGGGTCGCGACCGAGGTGATGAGCATTCAGGATGCTGTGGCCAAGGGCGCGCTGGCCTTCTTCGG
>VBOM01000266.1 GCA_005877535.1 Nitrospirota bacterium
CGAGTATAATCTGCGAGGCTGAGCAGTAAAGATTCAGGAGCACGCATGACGTTGAAGCAGGTCTTGACGATCGCCGGATCTGATTCTGGCGGCGGCGCGGGGATTCAGGCCGACATTAAAGCTATGTCGGCCAACGGCGTGTTTGCCATGTCGGTGATCACCGCCATCACTGCGCAGAATACGGAAGAGGTCACCGACGTCTTCGAGTTGCCGACCTCGATCATCGCGGCGCAAATCGATGCCGTGTTCCACGACTTCGACGTCGCCGCAGTAAAAACCGGGATGCTGTCCTCAGCGGCGATCGTCGAGGTCGTCGCCAGATTGCTGAAGCCTCAGCATGTCACGAATCTCGTGGTGGATCCGGTCATGATCTCGAAAACCGGCCATGCGCTGCTCAAGCCTGAGGCAATCGACGCAGTGAAGACACAGCTCTTCCCCTTGGCGCTGCTCGTCACGCCGAACATCCATGAGGCCCAGCAACTGTCCGGAATGGAGATCAAAACGCTCGCCGACGCTCGCCGAGCCGCCAAAGTCATTCACGGGTTCGGCTGCAAGCATGTCTTGATCAAAGGCGGTCATTTGCCGACAGAACGAGCCACCGATCTGCTCTATGACGGCCGGTTCTTCAATGTATTCAAAGGGGAATTCATCGATACCCCCCACACGCATGGCACCGGCTGCACGTTCGCCTCGGCAATTGCAGCACATCTCGCACGAGGCAAATCCATGAACGACGCCATACAGACAGCCAAGACCTATCTCACCGAGGCCATTCGCCATAGCCTGGCAATCGGTCACGGAACTGGACCAACGAATCATTTCTATTTTCTCCAGACATAGCAGGTTAAAGGGCCACTCTCTTGTCATCCGCCTGTGACGCGTCGTTCACTCCGGGAGTGACGTTGCTGTTTGCTAGTGTGCGGCTTGAGGCTTTCAATGAGCATTCTCTGAAAACTACAAACTTCTAACCTGAAACGCCTGATCGAGATACACTTTAAGTGTATCGATGACATTCGGGTGGACTGTTTCAGCATACTGTTAGGAAGAGAGTTCCATGGATCGTTTCACCGGCCGCCCACTGACCTTTCTGATCACAGGATTTGGCTGGCTCTTGCTTTCCTCGTTGGTGGGACTGGCCATCCTGATTGGATTGGTCCATGGCACGCCGCTGCCTTCTTGGATGAGGTTGGTCCATGTACATGGCATGCTCATCGGTGGCATCCTGCAGCTCATGATCGGCGGGCTACTGGCTTCCCTGTCCAGTGATTCTCAGAGCAACCATGCCGGTTCGAACTCCCGTCCATGGCTGTTCGCAACCCTGAACGCCTCGACGGTCTTATTACTCATAGGATTTGGACTCGGGAACATGAAGGTCGTCGGCGGAGCTGGAATCATCCTGATTGGTGCCGTTGCCTCCGTCGCTCCGGCCGCCTGGCAGTACGCGCGTCAACACCAGACTCAACCAACCGGCTCCTCCTGGCTATACCGTTTTTCACTCATCTCCCTACTTGTTGGATTGGTTATCAGCGTCGCGATGGCCTTCCAGTTCATCCAACCATACTATGCCCATGCGCGACTTCTTCATCTACACCTGATTCTGTTGGGTTTTCTCACGATGGCAATGATCGCCGCCACACATCACCTCTTGCCGATTGTCTTGAACGCCGAACTCTACAGCCTGAAACTCGCTCGCCTCGTAATGGTCGTACTTCCCAGCGGCTTCGCCATTTTGATCGGCGGCTTCATCACCTCGTCGCTCCATCTCGAACTTGCGATCGGAGGGATACTCATCCTTAGCATCGGTCTCTATTCGTACAATCTTCTGCGCACATGGATAAGCTCCGGCCATTCGGGAAATGCCGCTTCCGATCACCTCATGATCGCGACATTTTTCCTGGTCGTCATGATGATCATGGGCGTGCTCATAGGATCCAACTCCCTCCCGCAACGGCCTCTACTGCCGTTTGGCTCGTTGCAGCTAGCGGCCTATACCCATATGGCCTTGATCGGATTCATCCTGCAGACAGTCTTTGGGGTTTTGTCCTATGGCATCCCTGAGATACTGGCAGTCGACCGAACCACGAGCCTGAAAAAGCAGGGGCCTTATCGAGAGCAGCTTGCAGCCATCATGGACCGGTGGCGAGCCGTTCAGCTGGCAGGATTGAGCTTGGGGACGATGGGCTTCGGCGTACTCGCTTCAATGACCTGGAACTTCCCGCTCAGTTCGTTCTCTATTCAGATCGCGACCTGGG
>VBOM01000267.1 GCA_005877535.1 Nitrospirota bacterium
TGTCACCCGCCGGTTTTGGAGCAACAGGCGGATCAGCCGAGGCAACCCACGTCGAAGCAACGGCTCTCCGCCGGTCAGCCGTACTCGATCCACGCCTAGGTCGGTAAAATAGCCAGTCAGGCCTGCCAGTTCCTCATAGGTCAACACATCCTCGCGCGGCAGCCAGACATAGTCCTTCTCCGGCATGCAGTACTTGCAGCGAAGATTGCATCGATCCGTCACGGACAAACGCAAGCTGCGCAACGGCCGACCGAAAACATCGGCAGCGGCAACAATGACTGTATCTTTTGATGATTCGCCCATGACCCGTGGTTTGCCTTTTGCCCCAATGTTGAATGATTAATTTTGAATGTTCAATTTCCTGGGAGTCTGCCCCTCAGCATTCATCATTCACCATTCACCATTTAGAAGCTGCCCCTTACGTTTTACGTCTAACGTCTGACGCTTCTACGGATGTTCCTCCACCCAGACTTCGCCTTCCTGCGTGTGTTCGAGTTTCCAGATCGGCGTGATTTGTTTCAATTCATCAATCGCCCACTTACAGGCACGGAACGCCTCGGCCCGATGCTCAGCCCCCACGACAATCAGCACGATGTTTTCGCCGATGCCGATTTCTCCATACCGGTGGAGGATCGCGACCTCGATGATGTCAAAATCCTTCAACGCCCGCTCACGGATTTCACGCAGCTTCTTCTGCGCCATGCCCTCGTAATGTTCGAAGGTAATGCTATCCACATCCTTCCCCTTGGAACGGTCGCGCGCCGTCCCGAGAAAAATCGAAATGCCGCCGATGCGCTTCGACCGGCCTCGCACCCGATTGATCTCCGCATCAACGGAGAAGTCCTCCCGTTGCACACGGACAAAGAGGGCATCGTCATGTGTGTCATTCATCATGGTTGTTCCACCGGCAAAAGGAGGCAACAACGCCACCTCGTCGCCGTCTCGAATTTCCGTTTCTTCGTCGGCAATGTCCTGGTTCACCGACACCAGAACCTTCTTCTTATGGATCAACTCCCCGTTCGCCGGGTACCCGGCATTAATAAGTTCAACCAAATCTTTCACTCGTTGCCCATTCACCATTGCCAAAGCAAGGTAATACTGATTCCCAGCTAGTGACTTTGTCATGCCGAATAGCTGAACCGTCACCATGAGTACATCAATGTGGAATTAGGAATGTGAAATGTGGAATTCTGACTAATCTCCAGCGACATTTCCCATTCCACATTCCTCATTCCTCATTTCCTTATATAGGTTCCTGACTTTCCACCAGACTTAGTGAGCAAACACACCTCGCTGAAGCTCATCCCCCGATCAATCGCCTTGCACATATCGTAGATCGTGAGGGCGGCCACCGAGGCTGCAGTCATCGCTTCCATCTCCACCCCGGTCGGCCCAGTCGTCTTGGCCGTCGCCAGAATGGTGATCGAACAGCGGCCTTCGCGATTCGGTTGAACTTCTTCTTTGAATGAGATATCGACGCTGGTGAGGAGGATCGGATGGCACATGGGAATGAGGTACGGGGTCTTCTTGGCTCCCATCACGCCGGCGACCTGGGCGACGGACAAGACATCGCCCTTGGCAATCTTCCCATTCTGAATTTTTTCGAGGGTTTCCGGCTGGAGAAAGACTTTGGCCTGCGCCGTAGCCACCCGCTCGGTCGAGTCCTTGGCACTGACATCGACCATTCGCGCCCCTCCTGACTCGTTGAAGTGAGTAAATTCTGCCATTTTACGAGCTGAATCAGTGCGTTGTAGGAAGAAACGTGAGGTGATTATAGGAGCCGGTGGAAAGGGCAGTCAAGGGAGGGAAGGGAGCGGCCAGGTGCCCTTCTTGCTCGCAGAGCCCCCACGATGAAGCGGTGGTCGCTCGATGCGC
Source organism: Nitrospirota bacterium (assembly GCA_005877535.1). Classification (GTDB taxonomy): domain Bacteria; phylum Nitrospirota; class Nitrospiria; order Nitrospirales; family Nitrospiraceae; genus Palsa-1315. The sequence goes on from VBOM01000267.1 coordinate 1,876, forward strand.
GCAGTAAAGGGCAGCCTTGGCCACTCCCCTAATATGTGGGCGGGAAATATTTTTAACGGCTATTTGAAAGACAATACCCTTCGGGTCTACTTCACAGACGGTATGCTTGAAGTTCATAGCAAGAAATTTCGCCTCGCCAAGTGCAAACCCCCTCGCTCATCACGAACCACATAAACGCTACCCCTTTGGGTTCCCTTACCGCTTCGCACTCCAAGCAGAGTCGGATCAGATTGAGGTGACCCCATCCCCAGCAGGCGCAACAGGGGGCAAGAAACGGGGTCGGGTCCTGCAATTCAACATCTCTCGACGCGGGGCGGGTTTGCTTGCCGAATCATCGTTCGGCTCTCGTCCAAAGAAAAGAGCATATGAACAAACAAAGGGGGCGGGAGCACTGCTGTCCAAAATAATCTGCCCTTCAGTATCCTCCCTGCGTCAATGCTGCGTGTGAGACGGCTGTGGATTCGATTTTCAGATGAGGTTGCCTCGGCTGCTGTCCAAGATCACGTGGCAAAGAGCGTCACTTGCATGGGCATCGGGGTGATGGCCGGACATCCAAAAGGCGCATTGAGCCAAGTCCAGAGATCCCGATAGGTCAACAGGTTGAAGCGGAGCAAGGCCGCGAGGTTCGAGAGACTCCACGTCCAGGTGGACTTCAGCTGCAGGAACTTCAGCAGCAACATCGCGATCAGGGCAATCCAGATTTGGACCTGCACTGCGTTCTCACTCGTGCCGACGAAGGTTTTGATCCGGAGGTGTTGCTTCAAGGCCTTAAAAAGCAGTTCAATCTGCCACCGTTCTTTATAGATGGCTGCGATCGTGCTGGCGGCGAGGTGCATGATGTTGGTCAAGAACGTGAGCGTCCGTTGCTGCGTCTCGTCCCAGATCGTCACCTGCCGGAGCGGGACGGTACATCGATCCGCAGCATGTGGGCCGGTCAAACGAATCACCTCATCGGCGAGCACGGGGCCACGGGTGGGCACGGGGCGCTGGTCCAGCACCTCATACAACATATTGGTGCGCGGGCGCGTGACAAACCACACCTCAGCCATAGTCCAGCGATGATACAAGGCATAGTCCAGGTAGCCGCGATCCATTGCGACGATGGTGCCCGGCGCAAACGTCAGCCGTTGCGCCACACGGACATCGTTAACGTCGCCTTCGGTGACGAGCGCCCAACAGGGCAAACAGCCTTGGTGATCCAGTTGGAGATGGAGCTTGATGGCCCCCTTGGTCCGGACGAACCGGGCCCAATCGAACACCGTGGCACACAATTCGATGATCGTCGTATCCAGGGTCCGCAACGGATGCTTGAACCGGAACCGCCGTCGCTTCAGAGCCGCCACCGCCTGACACTGGGTGAGCACCTGATAGAAGAGCGTCTCGTACAGTTGCCACGGTCGATGGGCATTGGCATACGCGAGCGTGGAGCGGGTGGGGGTCCGGCGCACGCCTAAGTGCACGAGTTTGCCGAGGGCCGTAGCCAGCCCCCCACAAATCTCGCGGAGGGAATGGGCGCTTCCCATCTGACAGAACAGCATGCTCACAAACTGCTCCCAACACGAGAACCCTTTGGCCCCTCGTTCGGCCTGGTGGTGCCGCACGGCGCGAGCGAATCCCGCACGATCGATCAGGGACAGGATTTGCGCAAAACAACTGGCAACGGCTACCATACAATACCTCCGGCTTGTGGGTGACACGGCGTGGCAACGCCGTCGATGGGTGTGGATGAACAGCCCATCCTACTCACAAGCCGGAGGCATTTTAAGGACTT
>VBOM01000268.1 GCA_005877535.1 Nitrospirota bacterium
TACCCTGCGTCGGCAATCCCCTTCTGTTTTGCGATTGTATTACCGACCAGCATCAGACGCCCAAGTAGCCCGACATCCGAATCTTGAAGTCCGGCCATCGAGGCCACATGTTTTCGTGGGATGACGAGCGTATGCGTCGGCGCCTGGGGATTGATATCGTCGAACGCGACCACCACATCGTCTTCATAGACGAGGGCTGCAGGAATGGTCCTCGAGACGATTTTGCAAAAGAGACACTCGCTCATGAAGTGGTTCCTTTTCTCAAGCCCGACTTCCCGAACCGAGTCGCCAACTCCTGATAGACGTCTTGAAGTGTGATGCCGTGGTACCCCAGCGCCACCAAGGTATGATACAACAGATCCGCCGTTTCGTAGACGATCTCGTCCTTCTTCCCACCTTTCCCAGCAATCGCCACCTCGCCGGCTTCCTCGACGACTTTCTTCAGGATACGATCGACACCGCCTTCCAGCAGTTTGGACGTGTAGGATTCACTAGAGGGCTGACGCTTCCGCTCTTGGATCATCTGGTAGAGGCGTTCGAGGATTCCACCCCAGGACTCGCACGTCTTTGTCTCTGGCGAGTCCAGACGGGAAAAGAAGCAGGCCCGCTCCCCCGTATGGCACGTCGGACCGACCGGCTCGACCTTCAGGAGAAGGGCATCGCCGTCACAATCGAGAAACAGGTCCTTGAGCTGCAGCCTGTGACCAGAAGTCTCACCCTTTTCCCATAACTTTTGGCGCGAACGGCTCCAGAAGTGCACAGACTTCGTCTCGACGGTCTTCTGCAGTGACTCCTGGTTCATGAATGCCACCATCAACACTGTGCCATCCCGCCAATCCTGCACGACTGCCGGAATCAGTCCCTGCCCATCGAATTTCAATTGCGCCACATCCATTATCGAACCACCACTCCCTTCTGACGAAGATAGGCCTTCGCTTCTGGAATCGTGTGAGTCCGAAAATGGAAAATAGACGCGGCCAGCACCGCATCGGCCTTGCCCTTGATGAATCCGTCATAGAGGTGGTCCAAATTCCCCACGCCGCCTGACGCAATCACCGGAATCGACACAGCCTCTGATACGGTAGCCGTCAACGCGAGATCATATCCCCGCTGTTGCCCATCTTGATCCATGCTCGTAAGTAAGATCTCACCTGCCCCGTACTGCACCATCGTCTTCGCCCAATCGACGACATCGAGGCCAGTCGAATTGCGGCCGCCATGGGTGAACACTTCCCACCCTGCCGCCGGCGCAGCACGACGCTTGGCGTCGATCGCCACGACGATACATTGCGTCCCGAATCGCTCCGCCGCTTCCTTCACAAATTCAGGCCGTTGGACTGCCGCCGTATTGATGCTCACCTTGTCCGCGCCCGCCTTCAACAGCGCCCGGATGTCCCCAAGCGTTCTCACTCCTCCGCCGACAGTCAGCGGCATGAACACCTGTGCCGCCGTCTGTTCGACCACGTCAATGATGGTCTTACGGTTCTCATGAGAGGCGGTGATGTCCAAGAAACAGAGTTCATCGGCTCCTTCGCGATCATAGACCGTTGCCACTTCGACCGGATCTCCTGCGTCGCGCAAGTTCACAAAGCTCACGCCTTTGACGACGCGGCCATCTTTGACATCGAGACAGGGGATAATGCGTTTGGTCAACATGAGAATTCGTGAAACGCGAAACGTGAAACGAAAATGTCAGCAAAGAATTCCTCAGGCCTGGCTCTTACACAGTACCAAGAGCCGTAAGAGCCGCCCGATAATCTAGTTTGCCGTCATAGAGGGCCTTCCCCACAATCGCACCTTCAACCCGTGGGCTGAGCGCCTGCACGGCCCGCAAGTCTTCGACTCGCGAAATCCCCCCAGAGGCGATCACGGGGAAGGACGACAACTCAACCACCTCCCGCAACGCCGCCAGATTCGGCCCGCCCAACATACCATCGCGGGCAATGTCCGTATAGATCACAGCCCCCAAGGCATAGTCTGCCAACTCCTTGAGCAGATCCTTCGCCTTCGTCTCCGATACCGCAGTCCAACCCTTGACCGCCACCTTCCCATCCCGCGCATCCAGTCCCAACAGAATCTGGCGAGGAAACTCCCGACAGGCCTGCCCTAAGAAAGACCGATCGGTCAATGCTGCAGTGCCGAGCACCACCCTGGTCACGCCAGCGCCGAGATAGCGACGCACGGTCTCGATTGACCGGATCCCTCCCCCGACCTGCACCTTCACAGTCACGGTGCGAATGATCGCTTCGACCTGGGAAAGATTGTGCGGCGTCCCATCGACGGCTCCATTCAGATCCACCACATGGATCAGCGTCGCACCACCTTGTTGCCATTGCCTCGCGACAGCCGGCACGTCCTCGGAATAAACCGTCTCGGCCGCCATGTCGCCCTGACACAACCGCACACAGCGGCCATCCTTTAAATCAATAGCTGGAATAACGAGCATACAAAGATCCGCCTTGCGTTAGCGCGCCTCTACCGTTCCAAACGGAAATTCAAGGAGCATATGATCAACTCCGTAGATCGCCAACTCCTCCGCCGTCACAAACACCCCATGCCGCTGAATGAATCCCATAAAGTCTTCCGTCATCGGCCGCTGCTTCTCGTAGTAATTCCCTTCCCACAGGACTTGCCCGTCAGCTGCGACAACCTTGGCTTCAAAACCCACCCTTGCCGGGGGGCTGGCTCCAAAGCGACCTCCGACTCGTTCCTGATACACCAACACTTGGCCGATCAGCGAGGCATCCGCTTTGAGATGTTTTGCCACAATCACCGCCGATGACTGACCGGCGGCAAGCTGCAACGCCGTCGGAGACGCAAGCGCTTTCGTTGCCTCACTCGGCGAAAGCACTGTCATACCCTCCCTTGTCCTCAACCGGCTCCACAGTAACTGCGTGACGGTCTCCCCAGCGTCAGTCGGCACTGTGACTGTTTGCCGAAGTGGCAGCTCGGTATTCGGCGGCACCGCTATCGCCATATCAGACCTGCGAGCCCCCGGCGGCGCTGAGAAGGTTTGATCGACGACCTCCCTCACCTGTGGCGTCGCGAGAGTCGTGAACGGTACCAGGGCGATGGTGCGAATCTGATAACGTGGCAATTCCGGGGACGTCTTCGTCGTTACTTTCGATCCGCTGCAGCCGGCGACCGCCAGCACAACCAGTCCCATCAAGACCATCGACTGTCCCTTATTGCTCATCATCATTTCCAGGATCCAAAATTTTTGATCAACCGTAACCCGACGGCCTGACTCTTTTCAGGATGGAACTGACAGGCCACCACATTGTCCCTCCAGACACTCGACACAAATCTCGTCCCGTAGTCCGTCGAGGCTACCGCAATGGTCTTGTTAGAGGGATCGACATAAAAGGAATGCACAAAGTACCAGTACGACTCGTTGGGAATCCCTTCGAACAGGGGACAGGGTCGCGCAACCGTGACGCTATTCCAACCCATGTGTGGCACCTTCAACCCCCGAGCTGCAGCAAATCGTCTGACCTTGCCTGGGATAATGCCGAGACCCTTGTGGGGCCCAAATTCCTCACTTTCCTCAAACAACAATTGGAGCCCCAAACAGATGCCCAGAAATGGTTTTCCCGATTGAATCGCTGCGCGAATCGATTCCGCTAACCCATAGCGCTCAACATTGTCCATGCAGTCGCC
>VBOM01000227.1 GCA_005877535.1 Nitrospirota bacterium
ATCTCGTGCTCCCTCCGCCCGATTCAGAGGAGTTTGTCTGTCTTGCCCGCCGCGTCGGCTACACGAGAGACGACTGGAAGGCAGGGGCGCACGAATTGCAGACAGATATCCAGCAACATATGACCCTCACCAAGCAGTTCTTCGAAAGAACGTTCGGAGCGTTGTGAAAAAGGGGGAGGGTGTCCTGCTTGCTCTCCTGTGCTCGCGCAACGCGCGGCCGTAGAGGGCCCTCGTTGGACGCGCGCAGTGGGAGAGCAAGCAGGACACCCTCCCTGAAGAGAATACGAGACAAAAGATAGAGGTCGGGAGTCTTTTCTAATTCCTCGGTGTGAATAAATGCCGAGCATCTCTGTTTCGCGGTACGCGGCGTTCATTACCCAACCACGCAAGAGCGGGAAATGCATTCAACTGGGCCCGTTGAGCGAGGCCCTACTACTTCCTTAAAACTATTTAGCCGAGTGCCTAAGCCGAACCGGCTGCACAGGCGCGAAACAAAACAGCGTCCGCTCCCCAGTCGCGGGAGACGGACGCCGTTGTCTCGCTTACCTATGTCGAGAGCCTTACCGGAGCGCGGGACAGGCGAGAAAGGCGCGACTAGATGTTTGAAGTTCTGACGCCCGGCTCGCTTGAGCGCGTGCTAGACATCGAAATACAGAACATACTCGTACGGGTGCGGCCGCAACCGCATGGGATCGACTTCCTTGCGACGTTTGTAGCCGATCCAGGCCTCGATCAGGTCCTTACTGAAGACCCCACCCTTGAGCAGAAAATGATGGTCCTGTTCGAGGTTGCGCAACGCTTCGTCGAGACTGCCAGGCAGCGTACGGATTTTTGCCGCTTCCTCCGGCTCGAGATCGTATAGATCCTTTTCGGCCGGCTCACCAGGATTGATCTTATTCTCGATCCCGTCCAACCCTGCCATGAGCATGGCAGAAAAAGCGAGGTAGGGATTCGCGGTCGGGTCAGGAAAGCGCACCTCGATCCGCTTGGCTTTTGGGCTCGGTGAGTACATGGGAATCCGGATGCCAGCCGAACGGTTCCGGCTGGAATAGGCCAGGAGGACCGGCGCCTCGAACCCGGGGGTCAGCCGCTTGTAGGAGTTTGTCGTCGGATTCGTGAATGCCGCCAGGGCCGGCGCATGTTTCAGAATGCCGCCGATATAGTAGAGGCAGAGTTGCGAGATGCCGGCATACTCCTTCCCCGCAAACAGGGGCTTCCCTTCTTTCCAGATGCTCTGGTGCGTATGCATGCCGGTACCGTTGTCCCCGAAGATCGGCTTAGGCATGAAGGTGGCAGTTTTGCCATGCCGGCGGGCCACATTCTTGACGATGTACTTATACATCATCAATTTGTCTGCCGTCTTGACCAGCGAGTCAAAGCGGATATCGATTTCTGCCTGGCCCGCCGTCGCCGTCTCGTGGTGGTGTTTCTCAATGGAAATCCCGACCTTTTGCATCTCCAGGATCATCTCGCTACGGATATCCTGTTGCGTATCAGCGGGCGGGACAGGAAAGTAGCCTTCCTTGTGACGGATTTTTCCGCCCAAGTTGTGGCCTTCCTGCCCGATGTTCCAGGCGCCTTCTTCGGAATCGATGAAGTAGTAGCCGCTGTTGCCAGTCTGATCGTACCGGACCTGATCGAAGATGAAGAACTCCGCCTCAGGCCCCCAGTAGGAGATATCGCCGATCTTCGTGCTCTGGAGATATTTTTCCGCCTTCTGCGCCACAAACCGCGGATCACGATCATAGGGCTCGCGCGTAATCGGATCGACGACGTTGCCGATGAGGCTCAACGTCGGGACCGCACAGAACGGATCGAGACAGGCCAGAGAAGGATCGGGGATCATCAGCAGATCGCTGTCGTTGATCGCTTTCCAACCCCGGATCGACGAACCGTCCAACCCGGATCCGTCCTTGAATAACCCTTCAGTCAGCTCCTCCACAGGAATCGAGAAGTGCTGCCAGGTGCCGATCAGGTCCACAAACTTCAGGTCGACGATCTGCACCTTGTTCTTCTTGGCAAATTCCACTACCTCGCGGGGATTCATTCCGAGCTCCTTTCAGGTCCGATTATGCTGCTGATCCTGTCGATACGCCCTCGGACCCAGCCACCTGCTGGTCCCTGAACAGATCGATATCCTTCTTGATGGTCGTGCGGATGGCCTCCAGGCGGGCTTGGTCCTTGATCTTGGCTCCATGCCGGTCCGTGACGTAGAACACGTCAGCCACCTGATCGAGTTCCTGCCTAAGCGAAATCCTGGCCGCATGGACCGACAGGCCGAGTTGAAAGATGCTGCGCGAAATGGCATACAACAATCCCTGCGTATCTTCAGCATACACATCGATGATCGTGAACCGGTCGGATAACTCGTTAATAACCTGGACCTCAGTCGCCTGGCGGACGGTGGGTAGCCGCCGAACCGTGAACAGGCGGGTGTTTTGGCTCATCAACCGATCGACCTCCTCCTCCTCGCCCTTCAGCACCTGGACGATAGTCTCGGCTATGGAGGCCCGGCGCTCGACCGGGATCACGCCGACATAATCCGGATCGGACACCTGGAAGGTGTCCACCACGACCCCGTCATGCCGCGTGATAATCAGGGCGTCAAGAATCTGAATCCCCTGGGCCGCCATGACCCCGGCTATCTTGTAGAAGATGCCTGGTGTCAGATTATCGTGGGTAATCACCGTGTATTCGCACGTAGCAAGTTCCTCGTTGAAGCTCTCCTCGACCAGCACCTCACCTGCCTGTAGCCTTCCGACCGCCTGCAGATGGGCTGCGATTCGCTTCGGGGGCGTCCCATGTAGATAGCGCAAGGGAAACTGGTCCAGCTGCGACTCGATCCAGTCGAGCCCCCCGGCCGCTACGTCCTTGCACTCGCGTGCCACCTCGCTCGCCAGTTGCTTGAGACGATCCGGACCAGCCGTCTCATCCCACTCATGCGACACTTCCGGCAGCGTACGCAGATAGAGTTGGACGAGCAAGGACTCCTTCCATTTGGTCAGGACACCAGGCCCCACCGCCGCAATATCTGCTACGGTCAGAACAAGCAGCTTGCGGAGGACCTCCGGCGTCCCCACCGCCCTGGCAAAGGCCAAGACGACTTTTTCGTCGTAAGGATCTCGCTGGAAGGCCGTGTCAGCCATCAGTAGATGTCGGTGCACGAGAAAGAGCAGCGTCCTCGTCTCTTGTTCGTCACACCCCAGCCGAGCCGCCGTCTCCTCTGCGAGCACCTTGCCTACTTCACTGTGATCTTCTTTCCGCCCCTTCCCCAGATCATGCAACAGTATCGCTAGGTGCAAG
>VBOM01000228.1 GCA_005877535.1 Nitrospirota bacterium
AGTTTTTAGGGCGAATGGCCTACAAGCTTGTGGTGTGCTAGGGCTTCTTTCTGGCAGGGTGGGCCTTCTGAGAAGTTGCATTGAATATCAGGAAGTTATAGTATTTTCCAGTGAGCATGTGATTCGAGGGTGTGTCGACGTTTCTCGTTGACAGTCTTTTTTGGTCTTTGCTACCATACGCATTCCGTGTGAACGTCTTTGAGCGGGTCAGCCCAGTGCATTCAACCTCGAATTCCTGCTGGCTTGTTGCATATCACCGTGTCTTTCCGATAGGCAATGGATTTCCCTTGCCGCGATAGAGGGAGGTGTTCCGATGAGTCTTGATTATGTCAAGTTTTCCGGTGGATTTGAGAAGTTCATGCCCAAGGAATATCGGGACATGGTCGAGCATGGCCCGTTTGGAAAGAAAATTTCAGTCTCCCAAATGGGGAGCTTCAAGGAAATTCTCGAAGAACATCCCATGTGTGCCGGTTGCGCGATGACTCTGTTCATCCGACTGGCGATCATTGCCTTCCCCAACCCAGAAGATACGATCACTGTTGGAACAGCAGGTTGTGGACGGTTAGCGATTTCACAAGCTGCGATCCCGTTTGTGTACGGCAACTACGGCGATCAGAACGGTGTCGCGAGCGGACTGTCTCGCGGGCTGCGGCTGCGGTTCGGTGACAAGCCGAAAGATGTGGTCGTCATGGCGGGAGACGGCGGAACAGCGGATATCGGCTTCCAGCAAGTGCTCCACTCCTGGTTCCGAAAAGAACGGTTCACCACGATCATGTTGGACAATGAAGTGTATGGCAATACCGGTGGGCAGGAGAGCGGGATGACCAATCGTGGTGCCGTCTTAAAGATGGCCCCGTTGGGGAAGAAGTTCGAAAAGATGGATATGTTGCAAATGGCGAAGGTGGCTGGATGTGCGTATGTGGCAACTGTGGTTCCGAACAATCCCCGCCGCGTTGAAAGTGTCATCAAGAAGGCCGTGCTGATTGCCCGCGAAGTGGGCTCGACCTACATTCAAGCCTACACCTCCTGCAATATCGAGTACGCGATTCCTACTGACAAGGTTATGGAAGACGCGAAGACCGTTGAGAATGATCGGTATCAGTTCACAGAATATGTAAGTGACGAAGCCAAGCAGTATCTGACTGAGCGGTATGGCTACAAAGACTATCTTCCGAAGCCGGCTGCTTCTGCCGCCGCAATTCCAAACAAGGCGTAAGCGACCCGTAGGGAGGCTCGGACATGGCAAAGCGTTTTAACATTCGGATGGCGGGGGTTGGTGGGCAAGGTGTCGTGACGGGGTCCCACATTCTGAGCACCGCAGTGATCCATGCCGGCGGTGAAAGCACAATCGTCCCATTTTATGGATCGGAAAAGCGGATGGCACCGGTTGAGAGCTATGTCCGTGTGTCGGACGAACCGATCTACGAGATCGGGGAAATCACCTTCCCGCACATCATTATTATCTTCCATCCACAGGTCATTACCCACGGTAAGTCGTATACGATGCCGTTCTATTTCGGATTGAAGGAAGACGGGATTGCGCTGATCAACAACGATGGGCCCATGTCCCTTCACAGGGATCAGCAGCGTGAGTTGGAGGAGCGCCGTGCGAAGCTCTATTACTTCCCCGCGACCAAACTGTCCCTCGAAGTTGCAGGGATGGACCTCGCAACGAACATGGCACTGATGGGTTGCATCGGAGCGATTACGGGGCTGACTTCGGTTGAAGCGCTGGAACAGTCGGTGAAGGATCGGTTCCTTGGCAAAGGATTTGTCGTATCCGGCGGGACCGCTGCCTTAGACAGCGTCGTAGAGAGGAAGTTCAAGAAGAAACAGGAGTTGATTGATAAAAATGTGGCGGTGATTCAGGCCGGCTGGAACTACGCAGTCGATCACGGTTGGGCTGCGTCATCGGTCAAACGGTCGGAAGCCCGAGCGGCCGTAGGCGCCTAACCAGGATTTAGCACCAAGGAGTCACCATGTATCTGGTCGCCAATATCGATGTTGAGATATGTGCTGCGAAGAGTTGCAAGCTCTGCACGCAATATTGTCCTGAAGCGAACACCATTCAGTACAGCGAGGACATGGGGAAGGACAGGGGCTTCAAGTACGGCTCCGCATACGTGGCGGTGGATCGGTGTAAGGGCTGCGCGCAGTGTGTGTGGGTCTGTGACAATATGGCGAAAAACAATGCGATCAAGATGATCATGATCGATCAATTGCCGCTGGCCGCTGTAACCGACAACATCACGTATGAAGAGAAAACCACCGTCGCGGTCCTGTCCGATCCAATGATTGTAGTGGGTAATTAGGGAGGTACAGGAGTGGCGACGATGCCAGGTACAAGAGAACGCATCATTGTTCCAGGTCCCGCCGGATTCCATCCGCCGTCGGCGGCTCAGCTGGGAGTCGCGCTGCCTGACCCAGGGCAGGGGCTCTACTATGGGTTGCTGGAGCTCAATGAAGACAAGGTCATCGAAGAGATGGCCCGGAAAATGTTGACCAGCCCCAACGCCACGATCTTCCCGGGACCGCTGGTCCTCTGGGCCTGGAACGATCATGCCGTTGAAAAGGCCAAGGCAGTGCTCGAGATCGCTGCTCAGATTCCGAACGTCATGATCATCCCCATGCCGGACTATCGTCCGAAGTATCCGAAGATCGACCCGGAAGAGGTCATCAATCCGAACCATCCGAACCTTACGATTTGGGGCAACAAGATCGAGGCCTGTATCTTCATCGGCGTGCATTGTCATTACGCCAACTTGACCTTAAAAATGATTCGTGCAGGGACGAACTGTCTGACAATGGCGATCTGTGCAGAGCAGGGGCATGAAGATGCGATGCTGACGATTCGGGACTCTGACACGCTCAAGTTGAAGAAGACCGCGCAGGTCTTCAAGCGAGTGCGTGAAGAAATGGGCATTAAGTTGCCGGAGAACGGCGAAAACGTGCGATTTACCGGCACGCAATCGAGAGTTCACGGCGGGAAAACTCACACCAATCCCCTCACCTTTGCGCCGGTGGCGGCGGGCCTTGCCGGCGCAGCTGCCTTTGGCCATTCCGCCGAGCAGATGAAGCGTGAAGGTTAAGAGTTAGGTCGAACACACAGGCGATATAGCCAAGAGGTGTCATGATGAGCGAAGCACTCGAAGCAGAACAAAAGACAAACCCGCAGGGCGATCCCATTACGAGTGTCGCTGCGCCTAAACCGACCGAGACAGGCGCGAGGAAGGACCCCCATGCAGAAGCGAAACGGCAGAAGATAGTCTCGCCGGAATACTTGTTCCTCGAAGCCCCGCGAACAAAAGAGTTCATTACCGGCAGCGAATCGGCGAAAGAGGCCGTTCGGCGCTCCAACGTGGACCTGGCCATTGCCTATCCGATCACCCCGCAGAGCGAAACGATGCAGCTCATCGGCGTACTCTACGGTGAAGGGTACGTGAAAGAGTATTACCGCGGTGAAGAAGAAGTCGGTGTCATGGCGGCGATGGCAGGCGGATCCCGAGCTGGTGTTCGCTGTTTTACTGCGACCGCCGGTCCCGGTACACTCAGGGGTCTTGAAGGCATCTCGTCATGGCCCGGGCATCGGCTGCCCATTGTGGCCATGTTCACCTGTCGCGTCGTCAACGCCCCGCCGGATGCAGGACCGTAGCATGAAGCTTCCCCCTCGTGAAGCCTGGCGCGGCGCGGTGCCGGTCCTTGATGCGGAAAATCCTCCCGCCAGGCTGTCTCGTGACGCCCCGGTTCAAAAGTCCAACTTCATGGCCTATAACATCCATGCAGTGTGGCAGCAGGAAGTGTGGGCCGCAGTCGAGCGGTCTCGCAAGTACATTAATCAGTATATAGGTGGCTTGCTTACAGCTGAGAATGTAGACGATGCCGAGGCGGTGATCATCGCCTCAGGCAGTGCCGCGGCCCAGTCACGGGAAGCCGTTCGAATCTGCGCGGAAAAGGGCATCAAGATCGGCTTGATCAAGGTCCGGTCAATCCGTCCATTTCCGACGAAGGAGTTACGGCAGCTCTGTGCCAAGGCGAAGCTCATCGTCGTTCCGGAGTTCAATTACGTCGGATGGTTAGCCAAAGAAGTGGCCACGGCGATCTACGGGTACTCTAGCGCCAAGATCATCGGTGGGCCGCGGGTGTACGGCGGTCAGTCGATGCCGGTTGAGTTGATCGTGGACGAAGTCGAGTCCGGTCTGACCGGGAAGAAGTCGACCAACGTGGCGATGTCCTCGATCATGGGTGGAGCCGTCAATCAGGATGACGTGGCGCATTTCATGCGCAGCATCTGACACCCTTGAGCTTAATAGCAAAGGCCCGATCCTTCGCAGGATCGGGCCTTTTTATTTTTAGCTCGGGGTGCGTTATACGTGAATGGTTAAACGTTAATCGTTTCGAAGTTCGTCTTGCGTTCAACGAATAACGGTTACCGTTTAACGGTATTCACCCCTGCAGCTCATCTTGTACCATGTCTTCACTCTCCGGCATGCCATAGGCCACGTATTTGGCGTAGGAGAGGTAGATCATCGCGCTGTCCCTCATCGCCTTGGAGCCTTGTGACAAACGGAAGACTCTGTCGGAGTCGTGGGATGGGGTCGTACCCATCGTTTCCACGTGGCTTTGGAGGAGTTGGGTGAATCGTTCCATTGAGCGTTCGACATCTTTGTAGGCCAATAGAATTGCGTCTGTCATGGTTGTCCTCCTAATCACCATCAGCTTACACTATGCCCATGCAACCCTTCAACGAGAAGAAACCGTCCAGTCTGTCATCGCAAGTCATAAGGGTGCTGGCAAAGGTGTCGCCTGAGGGGGATCTTCATGGTCACGCTTTGGCACAGGCGGTCGTGAACCTTTCACGTCTTTTTACGACAGCACGCGCAACATTGCCCCTGCGTTACCTGGATGATCCCGCCCATGCTTCTGCCTATCTGTCGTATTTCCTCCCTGTGAACCTCTCAAAAGTCCAAATCCTGCTGGGTGAGCTGCCAGAGGACAGTGGCATGGAATCGTCTGATCATCCAATGGCCGTACTTGACCTCGGGTGTGGCCCAGGGACTGGGGCGTTAGCCCTGTTAGATTGGCTGTGGCATCGCAACCCCGAGCGGGCGAAATCTGTGTCGGTACTGGCCAGCGATGCGACCAACGCACCATTGCGGGAGGCGAAGAAGCTGTGGGAGGCCTATTGCAAGGAGGTAGGAATATCAAGCAAAGGTCTCCGGTGTGTCGAGGGCAACCTGGAACATCCGCTCAAAGGGGATCTCGGTAAGCAGATTGTGCGGGGCGGGCCGTATGACCTCATTATCATGGCGAACTGCCTCAATGAATTGTTTCCTGCTTCGATCGATCCCCCTGCAGAGCGTGCTGTGGTTGTCGCGCAGCTCCTGCCGTTTCTCGCACCTCACGGCACCATCATGATCGTCGAGCCGGCCCTGCGGGAGACGGCTCGAGCGCTGCATCATGTGCGTAACCACCTGCTCGAGCAGGGCCTTTGTACGATCTATAGTCCTTGCCTGCACGAAGTGGCCTGTCCTGCCTTAGACCATCCAGAGGATTGGTGTCATGAGGAGCGATCGTGGCAGACGCCTCCTGCGATTGCCGCGATCGATCGAGACGTGGGGTTCATAAAAGACGCGTTGAAGTTCTCCTATCTGCTGTTGCGTACAGACGGTCGCACCATTGTGACGCGCAGCCCGCAGACTTTCCGGATCGTGAGCGAGTTACGGGAGCTGAAGGGTGAGAAGCGAGCCTGGTTGT
>VBOM01000229.1 GCA_005877535.1 Nitrospirota bacterium
GGGTTCGTGACGAAACCGCTGAGATGGCAAGCGAGACGGCCGCACGGAGCCCGGGGGACTGGCTCCGCCATCTGCGGCGGTGCCTGTCCCGCTGCTCTTCAGAACGGGGACAGGCGCCAAGAGCAAGGACGACGGTCTCCAAACAGTTTGCTGACCGACCGAACGGTGAGCCCGCCCGCCGTCAGACTTGTCACAGCGGCATATCGGCGGTTGCAGCAGAAGCCTTCGTGAATGATTTGGGCTAACTCCATGCCGACCACCGAGTCCAGCCGCAAAACGCTCTACCTGATCGATGGGAGCGCCTATATCTATCGTGCATTCTTCGCCCTGCCGGCCCTGAATAATTCCCAAGGCCTCCAGACTAACGCCATCCTCGGTTTCACGACGACGTTGCTGAAGATTCTTCGTGAGCGGAAGCCGGACGGCCTCGTCGTGGCGTTTGACGAGAAAGGTCCGACGTTGCGCCACGCGGAGTTCAAGGCATACAAGGCGCAGCGGCCGCCGATGCCGGAGGGCATGAGCGCCCAGATTCCCTACATCCATCGCGTGGTGGATGCCCTCAACATTCCTGCCGTCCGGCAAGCAGGCTACGAGGCGGACGATTTGATCGGCACGCTTGCGTATCAGGCCGAACAGGCCGGCTTCGACGTCGTCATTGTCACCGGGGATAAGGACATGTTCCAGCTCCTGACCCCCCACGTGCGCATCTACGATCCAGTGAAAGACAAGTGGCTTGGTGAAGCGGAATGCCGCGAACGCTTCGGCGTGGAGCCGGCGCGCGTCGTGGAGATCATGGGGCTCATGGGCGATACGACGGACAATATTCCAGGCGTGAAGGGCATCGGTGAGAAGACGGCGATGAAGCTGATCGCCCAGTTCGGCACGATTGAAGAACTCTTGCGCCGGGTGGAGGAGGTCACGCCGCCTCGGATAAAAGCCCTGTTGATCGAACAGGCAGAGAACGCCCGCCTCAGCCGGCGGCTGGCGACCATCCAGCTGGATAGTCCCGTGACATTCGACGCCGCGACCTATCACATGAGGCCGCCACATCAGGACCAGCTCACCGATTTATTGCGAGAGCTGGAGTTCACCACACTCCTTAAATCATTTCAGCCATCGTTCACACAAGCGGAGGCGAATGTGGTTGAGACGGAGCTCGTTCAGGATGAACCATCTGCACAGAAATTTGTGGAGGGATTGCCGATGGGAGGAGCCCTCGGCCTGCAGTGTCTGCTCTCCCCCGGGCCTGGTGTACCGGCGGATGTGGAGGGGATGGCGCTGTCTACGGGAGATAAGACCGCGTTCATTCCGCTCGACGTCCGCACCTACATGCGACCCATCACGGCGTTGTTGCACGACCCCGCGAGAACCAAGGTTGTCCATGACCTGAAGGCGGCCTTGCTGGTTTTTCACCGCATCGGCCTGACCCTCGCGGGCCCCTACCTGGATACCATGGTGGCGGACTATTTGCTCAATCCGAATCGCCGCGATCACCAGCTTGAGACCATCGCGCTGGAAGTGTTGGACCATCGGCTTGGGACCGGGCACAAAAACAGCGCCGCACCGCAATCCCTTTTTGACGAGGACCCCGGATCACGAGAGGAGGCAGCGGAGGCCGCGTCGGTGCTGGCCAAACTCGCCCCGTCCATGACGGAACGACTATCGGAACAGGGAAGCCTCACGCTCTTTACCGACGTTGAAATGCCGCTGGTGCCGGTGTTGGCCGAGATCGAACGGAACGGATTCTTATTGGATGTCGAGGGCCTGCGCGCGCTCAGCAAAGAATTGGAACGGGAACTCGACCGGATGATCAAGACGATCGAAGGACTGGCCGGCGGCGAGTTCAACATCAATTCACCGAAGCAGCTCGCCACCGTGCTCTTCGAGAAGCTGGGACTCAAACCGATCAGGAAAACCAAGACCGGATACTCGACCGATGAAGACACGCTGACGCAGCTCGCCACCCAACACGAATTGCCCGCGCAGATTGTGAACTATCGGAGCCTGAGTAAACTCAAGTCCACCTATGTGGACGCACTGCCAGAATTGGTGAATCCGGAGACCAAGCGGCTCCATACGTCGCTCAATCAGACCGTCGCGGCGACCGGACGGCTTTCCTCTACCGAGCCGAATCTGCAAAATATTCCGGTGAAGGGCGAGTACGGATTACGAATCAGAGAAGCGTTTATCGCACCGACAGGCCACACCTTACTCTGCGCCGACTACAGCCAGATTGAGCCGCGCATCCTCGCACACCTGTCGCAAGATCCGCGCTTGCTCGCCGTATTTGCGAGGGGGGAGGATATCCACATGGCGACGGCCATGGAGATTTTCGCTTTGCCCTCCAGTCAGATTACGCGAGATATGCGACGCGTGGCCAAGACGGTTGTCTTCGGCATTGTGTATGGGATCAGTCCGTTCGGCCTGGCCTCGAATATCAGCGTGTCGCAGGCGGACGCGAAGAAATACATCGAGACGTTCTTTGAAAAGTTTTCTGCCGTGCGCACGTTGATGGACCGGAATATCGAAGAAGGAAAAACGAAAGGCTACACCACGACGATCCTCGGTCGGCGGCGCCCGATTCCCGAATTGCAGAGCGGCGACCCCGTGCAGCGCGGATTCGGCGAACGCATGGCCGTGAACAGCCCGATCCAGGGCTCAGCCGCGGATCTCATCAAAGTGGCGATGATCAATGTGAACAACGTCCTGCGTCACGAGATGCCGCATACCAAGATGATCCTACAAGTTCACGACGAATTGATTTTCGAAGTGCCGGAGAAGGACCTGGAAGAGGCGAAGCAACTCGTGAAAACAGAGATGGAAGCGACGGGGAAGAAATTGGGATTGTCGGTGCCCTTAAAAGTCGATCTAGGGACAGGCCATAACTGGCGAGTGGCGCATCCATAATAGAGAACAGCGTGAGGTGAAATATGCGGAACATATGTTTTTCGTGGGCGTGGTTGATAGCAGGAGTCAGTTTGTGTGCGTTGGGGCTTTTGCTTGTGACGGGGCTGCCGTTTGCAGCGAAGGCACAAGAGCCGAAACGGTTCCAGTACAAAATCGTCGAAGTCCTTCCTGACACCCAGAATATGCAAACCAAGCTGAACGAGTTCGGAGCGAACGGGTGGGAACTGGTGGCGGTCCCGATGGGGAATATGACGGAGCCGAGACTGATCTTTAAGAAATAAAGAAGTGCGGGTCAGTGAGGCGATTCCTTTGCTCCCGGAACCCCCACTTCAGAAAGTGGTCGTTCGACGGCCGCAGTCGGAATCACCTCACTGACCCGCACGAGATGGGAGTGGGGAAGGGAAAGTGAGCACTCACCGGCGCAGTTGAGATCATCCCAGCCACCCCCAAGTGAAAAGGTAGGGCAAGCTTGAACGTCCGACCCGCGGGTTAGGAAACCGTTCTCACGACCCTATTCCAGCCTACTCAGGCTCACTGGACCCAACGAGAACCAAGAGTTAGGAAAAAAGCGAACTTTGGCTGGAATAGGCCTGAGTGAGTTGGACGGAGGTGGAGTTGAGCACAAAATGACCACAATTGCGGTCCGCAACTATTCTATAGATCAAAGCTCAAGGGGGTGAAGCGGTTGCATCAAGTCGCCTTCCGCGCTGGATGCAGCCTTGG
>VBOM01000230.1 GCA_005877535.1 Nitrospirota bacterium
TATGCGCGGCAGATGTTCGGGCCGGGCGTCGATAACGCCATTGAGAAGTATCTCGTGCCCAGCCGGGAACTGTTGGCGGTCCTCCAGCTCTGGCGCGCCAGCCAGCAGATCATCTTCCGCTACGATGTCATTCCGGGGCCGAAAGTGTTCGAGACCCAGATCCACGGGAAACGGTTCGAGATGTACAACGATACCGTGCTGGGCTTCAACAAGTCGGGCAAGGAGGTGGCGCGGATTCAGGTGGAAGAGCCTATCTACATTCGGCCGGCCGAGCGGGTCACCTGGCTGTAAGGGGCCGCGAGCCGCGCGCATCAGCACCACGGGCAGGGAGTTCCCGCGAGTTCCCTGCCCGTGGTGTCTCCTCCTCCGAGGACCGTCGTTCCGCACTTCATACCGAGAACAGGCGAAGATAATGAGGGGGTATATCCAGATCATTGATTTCTGGTGGGCCCTGTAGGGGCAAATCTGCGGCCTACTAAGTCAGAAGGGCTTTCGAGGGTTGCATTTGGCTGATACCGGAGTGTATAAAAAACGAGTTGGATTCATTGAGAAATTTTCTTATTCTCTCCCAAGTTGGTGGTGAATTAGCATGAAGATTTCACTGCTCTTTCCTCCAACGTGGCATCCGTCACAGCCCTATCTGAGCCTCCCCTCGTTGATGGGGTTTCTGGCCCAGGGCGGCGTACCAGACGTCTCCCAGCGCGATCTTGGGATCGAGCTCTTAGACGAGGTGGTTACCCAATCCTATGGAGCCGAGCTCTATCAGAAGTTGGTCGACAAACAGCAAACGCTTGAGCGGGAACGAACCGGAGAAACTGGACCGGGAAGTGCCGAGCATTTGGCGAGAGTTGTGGAATCGCTGGACCGCTTTCCTTATCTCATTGATCGGATTGAACCGGCCAAGGAAACCCTCCGCGGGGAGGGCTTCTACGATCTCGAATCCTATAAGGAAAGTCTCTTTCTCATCGACAAATGGCTGGAGGTGCTGTCCACACTCTATTTCCCGACCAGACTGACGGTCGTCGACAATCAGTTCAGCAACTATTCCATCTATTCATCCAAAGACCTGATGAAAATCATCAGGGATGAATCCCAGAACCCCTACATTCAGCTCTTCCGTAAGCACTTCATTCAATCGATTGTCGGTGACCAGCCGGACTTGATCGGCGTTTCGATTACGGCGACCTCGCAGATTATCCCTGGCCTGACACTCTGTCGTTTAATCAAGGAAACCGCTCCCAACATCCATCTGACCATTGGCGGCAGCATCTTCACAAGATTGGTCGATAACCTGCGTCGCTGCCCGAGCCTATTCGATTTGACCGACGATATCATCGTGTTCGAGGGCGAAACTGCGTTGCTCGAACTCGTCAATCAATTGGCCGGAAAAAAAGATTTCAGCAAAGTCCCGAACCTGATCTATCGCCAAAACGGGAAGATTACAGTTAACCAGCCGTTTTATTCTGAAAATATTAACCAATTGCCGGCTCCCAACTACGACGGCTTTCCGCTCGGACTATATTTGTCGCCGAAGACGGTCCTGCCGGTGCAATTTTCACGAGGGTGCTACTACAAGGATTGTGCGTTCTGTGCCCTCACGCTGGATCACCAGAACTTCAGGCAGAAAGATCCGGGACGGACCGTCGAGGAATTGGAATGGCTCACACAGCGATATGGGGCTCAACACTTTTTCTTTACCGACGAGTGCGTTGCCTTATCGCCGGCCAAACGATTGTGCCAGCAGATCATCGACAAGAAGTTGGATATTAAATGGACCTGTGAGATGCGATTTGAGAAGCATCTCACCCGTGAACTCCTGGCGTCGATGCGGGATGCCGGGTGCTTGAAGATCGTGTTCGGATTGGAGTCCTTCAATCAGCGCGTGATGGACTTCATGAAGAAAGGGATCAAGCAGGAATGGGTTCGGCGCATTGCAGACGATTGCGTCGACGTGGGGATCGCGGTGCATTGTTACATCATTGTGGGGTTCCCGACCGAGAAGGAAGAAGAAGCCCGTGAAACGCTGAATTTTATCGTAGAGAACGAACGGCTCCACGGATCGTACGGGTTCTCTTGTCAGCCCTGCCTCTTCGATTTGGAAAAGGAAGCGCCGATCATGAGCGACCCTGGCGGCTATGGAATCCGGCGCATCATGCGCCCGTCGGCAGAGGACTTGAGCCTGGGCTTCTTCTATGAAGTGTCGGAAGGCATGACGCCGGACGAAGCGGAGCGCCTGTATCAGCACGTCTACGAAAAGGTCAGTGAAGTTGTGTGCGAGTTGCCGTTCAATTACTCAATGGCCGATGGACTGCTGTATATCGCACGGGCAAAGGCCCAGGAAGTGCGTGTGCCGCAACCGGCGGGATCGTGATGGGCCCGTACCGCACGACGTGGCCCTTGTTTTTTTCCGGTCGGTATGGTTCGCAGTTCCCTCACGGGTGTAGAGAATGATTGCCTTGAATCCCACCATCGACAGGATTACGGGGAAGATCAGCGATCAATCCATTCTGTTTCAGTACACGGTCAAGCTCGTTCTGATTGTCTCCTTCTCTGAATTGATCCTGTATCGGCTCGTGTCGCGGTTAGGGATGCATCTCAGCAAGCTGGCCCAGGCGCACGAGTGGATTATCCCGACCTTCACGGCACTGACGCAGATCGGGCAGTGGCTGCTCAATGTCGTGGCGATTCTGCTGTTTCTTGCCCTGGGTGTGGGGGGCATCAATCGGATGGCCGGGCGTGGGTTTGTGGGATCAAACATGATCGTCATTCCCTGTGTCGCGCTCCTGTTGCTCCTCACGGTGGGCTTCTTGTTGATCCCGCCCGCCTTCGTAGGATCGGCAATATATAACTTCGTGGCGCTGGTCCTGTTGATCTGTCTGATGGTGGAATACCTCTCCACCCACACCGAATGGTCGCATCGTGCCATGGGCATCACCTATCTTCTGGGGGTCGGGGGCTGGTTGTATTATCAGATCATGTCCACGGTCTATAGTTTTATCGGAACTGTAGCGGCCCCGCCTTTCGTGTATGAGGCCCATCGCGGAGGTGAAGGGCTATTGGTCTTGTCCAGCATCCTGGTGCTGTGGGCCTACGGACGGGGCATCTCATTCCGGACGCGCAATCAGCGGCAACGCCGCCGCGCCATTTGGTTTTGGGCGACCGCCGGGTCTGTTTTTACCGTGATGCTGTTCTTAGATTATCTGCTCAACCGGTATGACCCTGGCATGGCCAATAACATTCGTAAGGCGGCAGATGGCATCGGGTGGATCTTTCAGTTCGGCATGGGCTACACGTTTTTTCTCCCCTTTGCATTCTACATGGCGGGCTT
>VBOM01000231.1 GCA_005877535.1 Nitrospirota bacterium
TGTTCCTCTTGATCATTCTGGGCGCCACGGACAGCCGGGTGCCGCAGGGGTTCGCGCCCCTGGCGATCGGCCTGGCCGTGGCGCTGATCAATATGGCCGGCATCCCCGTCACGAATCTCTCCCTCAACCCCGCGCGCAGTACCGGCTCCGCCGTCTTTGCGGACGGGTGGGCCCTGCAACAACTCTGGCTCTTCTGGGTCGCCCCGATCCTCGGCGGCGCCATCGGCGGCGTGGTCTATCCCCTCCTCGCCGGCAGCCCGGCCCGCAGCCCGACCCGCTAGGCGCGCCTGTCCCACGCCCGCCTCCGGTCAGGGTGGCGCGTCTTGGGCACAGCGAAAGCCGACGTGGGGGTCATGCTCGGTCGGATCGCCTTTCGTCCGAAAGGCGGACCGGAGCCGATAGGGACTATTGATGTAGGACCCGCCCCGTTGGACCTTCGTGGTGCCCTCGACCGGTCCGCGCGGATTGCTCGCAGCCGGCTGCGTGTAGAACGCGTCGTCGTACCAGTCCGTCACCCATTCATAGAGATTGCCGGCCAGGTCGTGGACGCCATAGGGGCTGCTCCCCGCGTCACGATTGCCGATGGGCGACACCGTCTCGTCCCCTTCCTTCAACCCAAAGACCGCGTGGGCCGCCGTCGGCGGCTCATTGCCCCAGGGGTAGGTGCGGCCATCGGTGCCCCGGGCCGCTTTCTCCCACTCCGCTTCGCTCGGCAAGCGCTTCCCCGCCCAGAGACAATAGCCCGTCGCCTCCAGCCAGTTCACCCAGCGCACCGGCCGCTCCGCTTGGACCACGGGGGTCTCCTGGTCCGCAAAACCCCACGGCGGTTCACTCTGAATCGCCGCGACAAACTTCGCAAACCGCCCATTCGTCACTTCGAACGTGTCTAGATAAAACCGGTCGAGGACAACACGATGGACCGGCTGCTCGTCGTCATCGCCCTGCTCGCTCCCCATCGTGAATTCCCCGGCGGGTACCAGCACCATGGGTGCCCCATCGTTGCCGGTGATCGTGACCGGGAGGGGGGGAAGGGCGGGGGCTTTCACGGCCGGGCTCCCGTTGGCCGGAGGGCGCATCTTCTCTACCGGCTTGGGGTCACTCCCGGCTGAGCTCGGTTTGACCGGCACCGGCTTTGTGGGAACCGGGTCCGGCTTGACGGGGCTTGGCGCTGGTGTGGCCGGGACCGGCTCGGTGGCCACGGCTCGGCCAAGGCCCAGGGCCCACCCTGACAACACCAGCCCGAGCACCACGATGGGAACCAGTCGTCGAACCCCCATGCTCGTGTCCCTCCCCCGATTCACCGCACAGCGAGCGACACCGGCCCACGCAGGGCAGATCGATCAGGGTACCGAAATGGAGGCGGACAAAGCTAGGGTGACGGTGGGAACCCCATGGCACGAACGAGGAGCTCCATGCGCGAGCAGAGAACGGGGGACCAGCTCCCGTTCCACTAACGTCGTATGGTGGAGGCGCCGGGAGTTGAACCCGGGTCCGAAGACCGTCAGCACAACGGATCTACATGTGTAGCCGATCGTTTTCAGTTCGCAGCCACCCACGCCCATCGGCTGGCTTAGACTGGCCGCTAGCCCAGTATCGTCTCGTCCTCAGCCGCTGAGCACCAGCGTCGGACCAGCCCGCTGTATCGCCCTCCGCCTACCCACGCGGGCCTCAGGTGGAGGAACGTCGCAGTGTATTAAGCTGCGAGTGCCAGTTCGTGATTGGCAGTTACACTTTCCCGGAGGATTTACGAGACCCCGAGAGTTCGACATGCCCCGCTGACCTTCGTATCCCCGTCGAAACCGGTCGCCCCCCTTTCTTCAGGTTGTTGAAAACGACCGCCAGTTGCGTTCTCGCATCGCTCAACGCCTCAACGTACCGGAAAGTACGCCTCGGCATTTCGCTTGCTGCGGCCTTGCTGGACGGCCATTTTGAACAGCCTGCCGGGATGAAGCAGGCTCTTCCGTTTCAGTCCAGCTTCTTTCAGATGCTCATGATACCGTACGGGTCAAGAAGAAGTCATATTGAAACGCAAAAATGAAGACGGCGTACTCCTGAGGTGAAGTACGCCGCCGCCTCACTTTTTTGCCAGATGTGCGATCTGACGACCGTACGACACTACCTGACGGCTGACTTCAAGATTTTCCCTGCCGAGAATTTCGGTACTTTGGCTGCAGGAATACGTAGCGCCTCACCGGTTCTGGGATTCCGCCCGAGTCGAGCCTTTCGCTTGGCTACCGTAAAGGTCCCAAAATTCACCAGCGAGACGCGTTGCCCCTTCTTCAGGGATGTGGTCACCGCTCCGGTGAAGGCCTGTAACGCAGTGCCTGCCGCAACCTTCGTGATGCCGGCGGATGCCGCCATCTTTGCAATCAGTTCTTCTTTCGTCATCGTGCACCTCCTGTTATTGGATTGAACTACGCGACTCCTTGCCACCAACGATCGCTGTCACTGCATCCACATGAATTCAGCTTTCTGCTAACATCCAACGCTCAGGCCTCTCGCGTGTGCGCGGTCCGACTCCGTTTCACGAGAATGTGCAAGTTATGGATCTTCTTCCTGAGGGTGTTTCGATTCAAACCCAGCAGTTCTGCTGCTTGGATCTGGTTGCCTTTGGTTTCTTGAAGTGCTCTGGTGATCAATGGGCGCTCAATGGCGTTGATCAACATAGGATGCAGGTTCC
Source organism: Nitrospirota bacterium (assembly GCA_005877535.1). Lineage (GTDB taxonomy): Bacteria > Nitrospirota > Nitrospiria > Nitrospirales > Nitrospiraceae > Palsa-1315. The sequence goes on from VBOM01000231.1 coordinate 2,681, forward strand.
GCCCGGAACCATCTCGCATCCCTTTCACAAAATCCCCCATCTTCCATTCGAGATAGTCCTCAAGTGATAGGGCTTCTTTTCCGTTTGCTCCCGCAGCATTCTGCCTCGTCATCACTTGAATGAGCTTCGAGGCTCGTTTCAGAACGGCTCGAGAACCGGTGATTACCAATGTGTGTGTGAGATCGATATTGGTGGGTATGGCGGCGGCTCCACCGGATGAGCCTGGTTTCAATTCGACGATGACCGCATCAAACGTGCGACGCGTCACGTCCTTCGGCAGCGTGGACGCGAGTTTCGCCGCAGTTACGGACGCATTTTTGAACGCGTGCTTGAACTGACCCTGGATGTCCGAGTCACTACTCAGAACCAAAATACT
>VBOM01000232.1 GCA_005877535.1 Nitrospirota bacterium
GATATCCCCTCGCAGCCGCTGGTGATTCCTGAGCCGATCGAGCTGTCGGCGGCGCAGAGTACGCTGTTGCTCAAGCGCCGTGATGATCTGGAGAAACTCGGCCTCCTGATTGAACCGTTTGGTGCGACGGCCGTGGCGATTCGCGGGGTACCGGTTGGACTTGGCAAGGTAGATGCGACTGTGTTGGTGCAGGATCTGCTCGACGATTTGACCGAGTGGGACACCGCCTCGTCGGTGGAGCAGCGGGTTCAACTAGTCTTGGCGTCTCTGGCCTGCCATGGGGCGGTGCGTGCTGGACGAAGCCTGGCCCTTCCCGAGATACAACAGTTGATTCACGATTGGGTGCAGGAAGGGTTGATCATGACCTGCCCGCATGGGCGTCGCACGGCGTTTCGTCTTTCGACCGCTGAGCTTGCCAAGCTGTTCGGCCGGGTTGGATGGTCATGATGGCCATTTCAGCGAGAGCGACCTGTCGTCTCTCCGAGACGCAGATTCGTTGCAAGCCGGTGGTCGTGATGGTTGGGCCGACTGCTGCGGGGAAGAGCCGCGTCGCGGTTGAGGTGGCCAAGGCTTTCGAGACCGAGGTGCTCACAGCAGACTCCCGGCAAGTGTATCGCGGGATGGATGTCGGAACGGATAAGCCGGCCCCAGAGGAGCGCCAGGCGGTTCCCCATCGACTGATCGATCTCGTCGATCCCGATGAAACTTTTAATGCAGGATTGTATCGCCGCCAGGCGGTCAATGAGATCGAGCGCCTCTATCGAGACTGTCGCCTTCCCCTGGTTGTGGGCGGAACAGGGCTCTATGTGCGGACCCTTCTCAAGGGCTTATGCGACGCACCACCGGCCGATCCGATTGTGCGGACGGCCCTACGGCTGGAGGCGAAGGACCAAGGGTATGAGCACCTCTACGCGAGACTCGTGGAAGTCGATCCTGTGGCCGCAGCGCGGTTGCACCCACGCGACGAATCGAAAGTGATCCGCACGCTGGAGGTGTACCAGTTGTCCGGTCGTCGGATGTCGGAGTTTCAACAGGAGCACGGGTTTGCCGAGCGGCCATTTTCTACGTTGATCATCGGCTTGGCCCGAGACCGCGGCGCGCTGTATCGTCGTATCGAGGAACGGATTGATTGGCAGTTGGCTCGCGGTTTGATAGAGGAGACAAAGCAACTCCTGGCCCAGGGGTATCGGCGCGACAGTGCGGCCATGAAGGGCTTAGGGTATCGACAGGTAGCCGAGCACTTGGCTGGCGAGTATGACGTCGCTGAAATGGTTCGGCGGTTTAAACGGGACACGAGACATTTTTCCAAACGACAAATGACTTGGTTTCGAAAGGAACCGGGGGTTCAGTGGTTGACAATCGAGGAGTCTGAGTCGGTTCACCACACGGCAGCGCTGGTGATCGGACAGGTGGATCGATTTCTTACCACACTTGGGGATCAAGGATGACACGACAGGGGAACGCCGCGCGCGCAGACGTCGGGATCATTGGCGGCAGCGGGTTGTACGATATCGAGGGACTTCGGAAGCTCACAGAACGCTCGGTCAAAACCCCCTTCGGGGCTCCTTCCGACAAAGTGGTGGTTGGCGAGTTGGATGGGATTCGTATCGCCTTTCTCTCGCGACATGGACGCGGACATCGGATTAATCCTTCGGAGATCAACTATCGCGCGAATATCTATGCCCTCAAGTCGCTCGGGGTGAGCCGGGTGATTTCTGTAAGTGCGGTCGGCAGCATGAAGGAGTCGATCAAGCCCGGGGACGTGGTGTTGCCGGATCAGTTTATAGATCTCACCAAGCGGCGGGTTTCGACATTCTTCGAAGGGGGCATCGTCGCGCACGTGGCATTTGGGGAGCCGGTCTGCGCTTCGCTCGGGGCGGGATTGTTGGCAGCGGCTCGTACAGTCGGCGCCACCGTACATCAGGGCGGCGTCTATCTCTGCATCGAAGGCCCGCAGTTTTCGACCAAAGGGGAGTCCCGGTTGTATCGCCAGTGGGGTGCGAGCGTGATCGGAATGACGAATCTCCCTGAGGCAAAACTCGCACGCGAAGCAGAACTCTGCTATGCCACGGTGGCCCTGGCAACCGATTACGATTGTTGGCATGAGACGGAAAAGACCGTCACCGTCGAGGCGATCTTGACCACTCTCCGCCAGAATGTCACGCTGGCCAAGCGACTGCTGCGGACGGCGATGCGTGCGGTGGCCGACGTCAAGTCCTGTAGCTGTCAACGGGCATTGCAGGATGCCATTATCACGGAGCCAGATCAGATGCCAGCCTCGCTCCGACGGAAACTTGCCTTGTTGACGGATCGGGCTGTTTCGGTGAAGAAAGGAATCCGGTAACCTGTGGGGAAGTTGCTCGTAGTCGGATCGGTCGCGTTAGATACGGTGAAAACACCCTTCGGTGAGGTCAGCGAGGTCCTTGGAGGTTCGGCCACCTACTTTTCAACTGCGGCCAGCTACTTTACCAGCGTGGATCTCATCGCAGTCGTGGGGGAAGATTTTCCACCGCGACATCTCGCATTCCTCAAGAGCCGTGGCATCGACTTGACGGGGTTGGAGCGGAGGCCGGGGGCGACGTTTCGATGGAGAGGGGAATACACGCATCAATTGAACGAAGCGCACACTCTCGACACGAAACTCAACGTATTCGAAACCTTTCGCCCAAAGATTCCCGAGACCTACCAATCCCCAGATCTCTTGTTCTTGGGCAATATAGATCCGGAGCTTCAGCTGGATGTGCTGCAGAAGCTTTCACGTCCGCCGTTGGTCGCGTGCGATACGATGAACTTTTGGATCAACGGCAAGCGAGATGCGTTGTGGCGGGTCCTGGAGCAGGTCGATATTCTCATCATTAACGATGGGGAGGCCCGGGCACTCGGCGAAGATACGAATCTGGTGAAGGTCGCACATAAAGTGCTCGCGCGTGGGCCCAAGCACCTTATCATCAAGCGTGGGGAGTATGGGGTCTTGATGTTCAACGAGAAGCAGGTATTCGGGGCTCCGGCCTTTCCGCTTGAAGACGTGCGCGATCCTACCGGTGCGGGGGATACCTTCGCCGGTGGTTTCCTCGGCTACCTGACTGCCACAGGCAATCGCTCGATCGAGGCCTTCAAACAGGCGATTATCTTCGGGAGCGTCATGGCGTCATTTACCGTAGAAGCCTTTAGTCTTGACCGTTTGCGAATCCTGGACTACAAAGAGATTCAAGAACGGTTTCGAGACTTTAAGCAGTTGACCCATTTCGAGGACATTGCATGACGCAGGATCTCTTTGCTGGTTCGATTGTCCGACCATTCGCGAGTCACTTGCTTGTGTTGGCCCTGTTGACCGGATGGCTGTCTGGCTGTGCCACATCGGAAGGTTTGACACAGAAGTCAAAAGGGTACTACCAAGAAGGCGTTGCGAGCCTGGACCACGATCAGCAGAAGGCCTTTGTGTCGTTCCAGAAGGCCGTGAAGCTCGATCCGAGCAACAAAGAAGCACGGTATGGGCTGGGCCATATTCTGGCGCTGCAAGGTAAATTCCCCCAAGCCGAGGAAGAATTTGTGGCCGCGACGAAGCTCG
>VBOM01000233.1 GCA_005877535.1 Nitrospirota bacterium
GTTCGCTAACAGTTGGTTTTAGCTGTGCCCAGTGAGTTGCAGTAGGCCTGGGTAGGCTCGCAATTGCGCTTTCCTAAACCGCTGTTCCTATGGACTAGACCTGTCTTCTCCAATTTCCTGTTTTGTGACCATGCCTGTGCCCTCCGTTGACTTCCTGAATTAATATCCACCGCGCTCACCACAATCTGACAGGGATTGGAGACAGGGCTCCACCTTCGCCTTTGGAGGCTTATCCTGGCACCCCTCCGCTGACTGACTCGCGCAGTTCCCAGGGAGTGTCGGCCTGGAGTCGACGCTTCATCCCGGCGGTTGGCCCTGCAGCACTCAGGATAAGTAGCCTGTCCTCATTCTCTTTTTCGTGTAAAGAGATCGCGCAGGCTCAGACCCTGTGGATCGAGCGACTGCGGAAGGCGAACAACTGGCCCAGCCCCGCCCATGCTTTTCACAAATTGTTGCGCTAGGATGTTACATGCACCCTTGATCTTTGCTCTCTTCCACTGGGCCTCGCGGGAGACGCCCATGTCATTTTTTTGGAGCGTCAGTTATGGAGACCTATTACGTCATTCTGGAAATTCATGAATCAGCGACTCCCGAAGAGATAAAGGATGCATACAGACTCTTGCTACAAGTCTGGCATCCTGACCGGTTTCACCATAGGCCCAACCTTTTAGCGAAGGCAGAGCTGAAGACCGGGAAAATTAATGCGGCTTTCGAGACGCTCAGTGACCCTGTACTGAAACAACGGTATGACGAATGGCTACGTACTAGTCGTGGACGGAATGCGCAGACTGTTGAGACCGTGACTTGCCCTTCCTGTCAAACAACGTTTCACGCCCCTCCCGAGCAAAAAGAGAGCTGGGATCTGTACAGGGCCCGGCACCGAGCTACAGAGGATCCCGACCACAGCGCCAGCACAACGCCCCAAGACAATCAGTCTATACCCCGTGCGCGAATGGCTATATTTGCCATAGCCGTATTATTTGCCGTAGTCCTAGTCTTCGCGATGACGAAAAAATCTAAAATTATTGTTTCCAACAAGCCTGTTCAAACGGATGGGCAGGCGACAGTTCCGAGGAATGAGCCATTCGTATTCAAAGAAGAACCGGTTCACCCAGCCGTGGCTGTGCAGGATGGCCTTTCCAAGACACCGGCTCAAACGGAAGCACAGGCGACAGTGCCAAGGAAAGCACCAATGGCAGGAACCCAACAGGAGCGCCGGAAGGACCTTGATGCGATACAGCGCCAGATGGCGCAGGCCGCTAGGCGTGTGCCTGCTTCCCCAGCGGACATGATCTCAGCCGTAGACCTGCAACAGTTGGAGATGCTGGCCGCTCAGGGCAATGCGTCGGCGCAGAACCAGCTTGGACAGCTCTATGACAGTGGGCGGAGGGGTGTGCCGCAGGACTATGCAACAGCACGGGGATGGTATGAGAAAGCTGCAGCTCAGGGCAATGCATGGGCACAGAACCAGCTCGGCCAGCTGCATGCCGATGGGCGGGATGTGCCGCAGGATTATACGAAGGCTCGACAGTGGTGGGAGCAAGCGGCAGCCCAAGGTGTTGCGCAGGCGCAGTACAATCTTGGGCAGCTGTATGCCAACGGGCGGGGTGTGCCGAAGGATTATGCGACGGCGCGGGGATGGTACGAGAAAGCTGCTGCTCAGGGCAATGCCTGGGCGCAGGCCCAGCTTGGGCAGCTGTATGCCAACGGGTGGGGCGTGCCACAGAACTATGCAACGGCACGGGCATGGTATGAGAAAGCCGCCGTCCAGGGCAACGCCTGGGCGCAGGCCCAGCTCGCATTGTTGTAACCAAACGGGCGGGGGGCGCAGGACTATACGGCGGCACAGCAGTGGTGGGAGGAAGAGACGTTATAGGGGAACGCGGCAGCGCAATTTCACCTCGGTTGGCTGCATGAGCCGGGAGAAGCGGTTTAGCAGAACGATGTGGGTGCATGTACGGGGGTCTCCCTGGCTCGCGCAATTAGAGATGAGAGTGGACCGAGGAACAGAAAACGCGACGTAATCCTTGAGTGATTGGGCATGACACTTTTGCAGAGATGCTGGAGGTGGTTTGGGCAGCAAAGTCGGCTCAACAAGGTCGTCATCGTTGGATTTTCAACCGCTCTGGTGTTTTTTCTCGTCCCTGTGGTTGTGTCCTGGTTCAAGCCAACCCCTATTCATGTAGGCGTCGCCTTCTACACATACGAACGTGCGTTCCTACTGGAGGGAAACACCAAGGCATATTTTTATGAAAAGCGGAATCTGGTGTCCAATTGCAGCCTCCGGCGAATCGAACAGACATTGCCGAAAGGCCGCGCCAGGACCCCTGATCCGCAGTCCTGGGTCTTGAGCAAATTTCTCATTGAAAATGTGTCGGACCAAAACATCACGAAACTCCGTATGAACATCAGATCTCCACTCCTGGGCCCCACCACACAGCTGTTTACGACACCGAATGTGGAAGCCACAGGGGAGTTGGATGCGACGGCGAAGGATGGTCTGCATACCTATGTGATTTCCATTCAGGCCATTGCACCGATGATCTCAGCAGTTCTCAGCTTGCAGACTCCAATCGACGAGCAATTGCGTCAGTTTATATATATGGATCATGGCCGGGTGACTATCCGGGTGCCCTTTTTGTCAGCGGACCAGTTCGGGACATTTCCCCTGAAAATCGCTCGCATCAATGCCATGAAGATTTTGAACCGGGAGGGCGTCCTGCGAACCGGTGACGAAACCTTCGCGAATGAAAAGATTGAGTTTACAATGCTACGCCACGACGAACCTGATCTGAAGGACGAACTAGTGTCGTATCGGCTGCTTCCAAAGGCGCGTGTATGCCCGGAGGGAATAGCGGGCGACTGGTAGGATTCGGCGATGACGGTGGACGACAAGACGGGGGTATATTAGGTTTCCTTCACTTTCTGACGGTGATTCATCGAGCGGACCCTCACCTCGAGTCCCAATAGCGCAGGCGTGACGATCATCCACGCTGGTGACCCGAATAGCGCATCCCGATGCAAACGCTGCCGGATTTGATGCACCCCTGCATCTTTCAACGACCCGTTCACCCCCCCTGGTTCCAGGTGAGGCGGGTCTGCTTGCCACATGTCCCCTGCCCCTCTCTCTTTGTTACGCGCGGTCCTGACGGGAACGCAATCCTTCCCATATTAAATCGTTGATCGATTTATCAGTTGACAGCGAACGACTCCAGGGCTACACAGACTGCATGGGCATCCATCCCCTCGCAGGTCAGCCGGCGCCGGCATCGGTCCTTGTCGATGTATCGAAGCTCCTCGCGGCCTATGCTACAGAGAAGCCCGATGCAATGGTTCCTGAGCAACGAGTGGCCTTTGGCACGTCGGGACATCGGGGATCTTCC
>VBOM01000146.1 GCA_005877535.1 Nitrospirota bacterium
TGGCCGTGACACAGACACTTCGATTGGTCGCGAATGATGAGCGAGTAAGGACCGGAGACGTCCCGCCTCATTCGGTGGCGACAGACGACGACCTGTTGGATGCCTATTCGCAGGCGGTGATCACCGCATCCGGACAAGTCAGTCCAGCTGTCGTGAACATCGAAGTCAGCCATCAATCGGGGAGGTCGGCCGGGGATGTGAGGACTCCCCCTGGTGCCACCGGCAGCGGATCCGGCTTCATCTTTACGCCGGACGGTTTTGCGCTCACGAACAGCCACGTCGTACATCACGCAGAGCAAATCGATGTCACCATGTCGGATGGTCGTAGGCACTCCGCTCACCTCATCGGTGAGGACCCCGATACGGATCTGGCCGTAATTCGGGTTGAGGCGCCGCTGCTCAACCACACAGAGCTCGGTGACTCGCACAGGATTCGCGTAGGACAACTGGCCATCGCCGTAGGCAATCCCTATGGATTCCAATGCACGGTCACAGCCGGAGTAATCAGCGCACTTGGGCGCTCATTGCGTTCGACGTCCGGCCGATTGATCGACAACGTCATCCAGACGGATGCGGCGTTGAATCCTGGCAACTCTGGTGGGCCGCTCGTCAACTCGCGCGGCGAAGTCATCGGCGTCAACACGGCCATTATCCGATCGGCCCAAGGCATCTGCTTCGCCATCGGCATCAATACGGCGAAGTTCATCGCGGGACGGCTGATCAAGGATGGGAAAATCCGTCGCGGCTTTCTCGGGATCTCGGGCCAGAACGTGGAGCTGCCGCGGCGAGTCGTCCGTTTCCATGATCTGGATACTGAGAGCGGGATTCTCGTCGTGGCGGTCGAGCCCGGCAGCCCCGCGCAGCGAGCGAGTCTCGCCGGAGGCGATGTGATCATCGGCTATGGCGACCAGACCGTTATGGACATTGATGATCTGCACCGGTTGTTGGTCGAGGAGAAGGTCGGCATCCCGATGGTCTTGACTTTTCTGCGACGCGGCGAGAAGAGGACGATCTCGGTGATCGCAGAGGAATCATGAATTCAGGCTCAGATGAGCACCACATAACCAGGGCTATCACGAAACCCCTATGCCAGGTAGCCGAGCCTGCACTTGGCGGGAGGGGGAGAAAGGGAGGATCACAATGAGAGACACGATGTCGGCAACCTACGTGAAGAAGACGGATCAGGTGAAAGTCTATCAACCGGGCTCTCAGCACGTCGTCGGGGACGGGTTTCACGTGCGGAATCTGTTTCCAAGCAATGACCTGGATCGTGAGTTAAGCCCGTTTGTTATGTTGGACTATGCGGGCCCCACGTTCTATCCGGCGACGGACACTCCACGAGGGGTCGGCGAACATCCGCACCGTGGGTTCGAGACCGTCACAATCGTCTACCAAGGTCTTGTCGCGCATCGAGACTCTGCCGGGAACTCCGGCGTGATCGGCCCGGGCGATGTGCAATGGATGACCGCGGCATCCGGGATCGTGCACGAAGAATTGCACGAGAAGGAGTGGGCCAAGCGTGGCGGGACATTACAAGCGATTCAACTGTGGGTGAATCTGCCCAAATCGTCCAAGATGTCCCCACCCGGCTATCAGACGATTGTGAACGATCAGATTCCGGTCGTGCAGTTGGACGGGGGAGCCGGTTCGCTTCGTGTGATTGCTGGGTCGGTAGGTGGGGCAAAAGGCCCGGCCAAAACGTTCACGCCCATCGAATTGTACGATGTGCGCCTGCGCGCGGGGCATTCGATGCCGCTGCAGATCCCGAACGGTTACAACGTCGGTCTGTTGATCCTCAGTGGTCAGGCGTCCGTTGAGGGAGCGCACAGGTTATCGGAGGCCGATCTGGCGGTTTTTGCCTCTACCGGGGAGTCTGTGACGATCATTGCAGAGGAAGACGCAACGATTCTGGTAATGGCTGGAGAAGCGATCGATGAACCAGTGGCTCGTTATGGGCCCTTCGTGATGAATACGAAAGCAGAACTGATCCAAGCCATGAACGATTATCAGGCCGGAAAAATGGGTCATTTGAGTTGAGCAGTAACACAATGTGAAGAAATTCACGATGCAGATTGAGATTTACTCCGATGTCGTCTGTCCCTGGTGCTTCATCGGAAAGCGCCGGTTAGAACAGGCGCTCGAGACTTCCGGCTACGCGCAACAGACGCACATTGCGTGGCGTCCGTTTCAGCTGAATCCGACGATGCCGAAGGAAGGCATGGACCGGCGCGTCTATCTTGACGCGAAGTTCGGCGGCACAGAGGCCCGGCGGGCGATTGAGGAACGCGTGGCCAAGGCTGGTGAGGCGGTCGGGATTGTTTTTGCCTTCGATCGGATCGAGCGGACGCCGAATACTTTCGACGCCCATCGCCTCATTTGGTTCGCGGAGCAACAAGGCTGTCAGGATGAAGCAGTCGAGGCCCTCTTTCACTCGTACTTCACGAAGGGGCGCGAGATCGGGAATCTCGATTCGCTGGCTGGGATCGCGTCCGATTGTAGGCTCAATCGTGAGGAGGTCGAGCTGTTTCTGTCCAGTGGCCGGGCGGTCCAGGAAGTCCGCGCCGAAGAGGCGGCCGGGCATCGGTTGGGCATTCGCGGGGTGCCCTATTTCGTCCTCAACGGCAGTATCTCGATCTCTGGCGCGCAGCCTCCCGATATCTTTGTGTCTGCCCTTGAGCAGGCCGAGGAAACAGTCAGGAAGAGAAAGGAAGGGGCATGATGGCAGTCCAAGTCTACGGATGTAACCATATCGTCATAGAGGTCACCGACGCCAAGAAGGCGGTGAAATTCTATACCGATGTCTTTGGCTTGAAGATGCTCCGCGGCGGCGAAGGTGCGGCCTGGTGCAAGCTGGGCGAGCATCAATTCATGGCGATCTTCGAAGTGGACACACTGCAACCAGATCGCACGAAGCATTTCGGTCTCATGGTCCGTGACGAGAAACAAATCAAGGAAGTGCGGAAGAAGCTCATCAACAAGTACAAACTTCCACTAGTGCCCGGCTTTCGTTGCGACTTCCGCGATCCCTGGGGGAATCGTATTCAGGTCGGCGATCTCAGCGATGAATCGCTCGTCTGGCTGCTCCCCTACCAGGAAGTCCAGAAGGCCGGTATCACGTTCGGAAGGTGAACTCATGAAGGCTCATTATCTCGGCCACGTCGTATTCTATGTGAAGAATCTAGAACAGTCCCTTGCCTTCTATCGCGACCTGCTGGGCTTCAAAGAGGTCGGACGGATCTTCAGTGGTGCGGCAGCAGCCTTGACCTCCGGCCGGACCCATCATGAGCTATTGCTTATCCAAGTAGGTGATGCCCTCGGGCCGCCCCTGGGCCGCCGCCGCGGGCTCTATCATATCGGTATCAAAGTCGGCAATAATTTGGATGAACTGCGGGCCGCCAAGCAGGAACTACGCATTGCAGCCAAGCAGCCGGCAGTGCTGTCGTTGGACCCCGGAACCTACTATTGGTGTCACTGTGGACGCTCGAGGGACCAACCGTTCTGTGACGGGTCCCACCAAGGAACCGGGATCGAGCCGGTCGAGTTTTCATTAAATGAAAAGAAAGAAGTCGCCTTGTGCCAGTGCAAGCAGACCAAGACCCCGCCGTTCTGCGACGGCACGCACCAGACGCTCTGA
>VBOM01000147.1 GCA_005877535.1 Nitrospirota bacterium
TGCAAGCAGTCTCAAACTTGGGATTTATGTGGCTTGCCTGGATGGGCAAGAGTTACGTAGTGCTCACGACATCGATTCTTGTCGAGAATGTGACCGGTGGCATGGGCACCGCAGCGTTTGTCGCATTGATTATGTCGCTGTGCGATCATCGTTATACGGCAACCCAGTTCGCGTTACTCTCTTCCCTGGAAGCGCTCGGGCGAGTGTTCTCCGGTCGTCCGTCGGCCGAGTTAGTCGAAATGGTGGGTTGGGCACAATTTTTCTTTTGGTCATTTCTGTTCGCTCTGCCCGGTGTCTGGTTGGTGTGGAGTTTCCGAGCGCAGCTGCATCAAGAAGCCGGTCGTGATGCGCGTGCCAACGTAGGCGCAGTCGATCTATGACTACTGTATGCGGCGCTGGAGGAACAAGACAAACAACATTAACGTCGGAAGGGGTGCCAGGACGAAGGGAACTAGCCAAACCCATAAATTTTTTCCTCGCATGCGAGCCTGATCGATCATCCAGACAAAGACCCACGCAACCAAGCCAAGATAGTTAAGGGCGATCCAGCGGGTTGTATGAATCTTGAGGCCGCTCGTGCTGTCCGGATCTGCATTGAAGAGAAAGACTCCCAGCATGAGCACAAATAAACCCAACAAGGTTGCGACAAGGCGTTTGCTCCAGACAAACATGATGATCCTCCTGATACAAGCAATGTGAGCAGCATGGTTGCCGCAACAGACCTGTCGAGCGTAGGCTAATCATCCGGCTTTTGTTTGTCAAAGGGGAGTAGCGCGCCTCCGTTTCCATTCAGCCTATTGCGACTTCGGTTCAACAGCAATCAATCTTAGGGCTTCTATGAGCCTCCTGCATTTGAGCCTAGCCGTGACGTCATTGGCCGTGAGTCTTGTTTTGGCACTTACGAATCCCACCACGGATCAATATCTGGGGTTCATACAAGTCGAACTCACCAAGGCGATGGATCGAATGGATCAGTCAACACCTGAGCGGGAAGGAACGGTGGTCCGAAATATTTTTCGCAGGCATAGTCAGGAGTTGCTCAATAGTATGGTGCGTCCTCACACCATGCGTCAAAATTGGGGAGTCCTCAGCCTGTTTGAAACGACGGTGCTGGGTACTCGGGTTGTGGTTATCGGCATCGGCAACCAGTTCATTCCCATTGAGGGAGTCGATGAAGCCATTCTGACCCTCGGTCGCCGTGTATTTTAGTTTTTTTCTCTCCGAGGGGATCCCTTGGCTGTCAAAATGTGGTCTATTTTCGATCAAAACACTGTGGATAAGTCTGTCTAAATTCCTGAGAGTTGGCGTTCTCCAATCATTTACAGTTACTCACAGGATTTCCTCCGTTTCCCCAGACAACCCACTACATTTGGTATTGACAATTCATCCTGATCGCTATATGTAGATGCTACTCTTGACATGCAGTGACATACACTTGGGCCACGGTGCTTTGGCAATTCATCCAGATGGCTGTATGTAGATGTTTCTCGCGTGGATCAATCGTCGAGACTCCAAAATTAGGGCGCTCAAAAGCACATTGCCATATTGATAATGAAGTTTGATTGTTCCTGTTTGGGATCGAAAGTAAAGTAGTCCCACGCCAACTACGCAGACTGGGGAGGGGAAATCGTGAGAATAGAACGCCGATTTACACGTCGCGGGCAAAGTCCCTATGAGGGCCTGCCTTTCGTAAAACGTTCGTCAGAGATTCGTAATCCCGACGGATCGACCGTGTTTAAGTTGGAAAACATCGACATTCCCGAACCCTGGTCCCAGCTCGCAACCGATATTCTCGCCCAGAAATATTTCCGGAAAGCCGAAGTGCCGCAGCGGGATGAGCAGGGAAATCCGATTGTTGGACCAGACGGCAAGCCGCAGTTGGGGGGAGAGCGTGACTCCCGACAAGTATTTGAACGGCTCGCCGGTTGTTGGACTTCCTGGGGGAGGAACTTCGGCTATTTCAAAACTCCGGAAGATACTGATGCCTTCCATGATGAGCTCTGTTACATGCTCGCGCATCAGATGGCCGCACCCAATTCTCCCCAGTGGTTTAACACGGGACTTCATTTTGCCTATGGGCTTTCAGGGCCTGCGCAAGGGCATTTTTATGTCGATCCTAAGACCCGTGAAGTTGTCAAAGCCACCAACGCGTTTGAACATCCGCAACCGCACGCTTGTTTCATTCAGTCCATTGAGGACGACTTGGTCACCGAGGGCGGTATCATGGATCTCTGGGTGCGAGAAGCGCGCCTGTTCAAATACGGATCGGGGACCGGGACCAACTTTTCCAAGCTTCGCGGCGATGGCGAACCGTTGTCCGGCGGCGGCCGCTCGTCCGGATTGATGTCCTTCCTTCGCATCGGCGATCGAGCGGCAGGAGCCATTAAGTCGGGCGGGACGACCAGACGGGCTGCCAAAATGGTTTGTCTCGATTTGGATCATCCCGATATCGAAGAATTTATCAACTGGAAGGTGGTGGAAGAGCAAAAAGTCGCCGCCATGGTGACAGGCTCAAAAATCTGCGCACAGCGCCTTAATGCCGTCCTCAAGGCCTGCCACGTCGTCGATGACGCCGGTCAGATGAAGGTCGAGATGGATGCCAAGCAGAATCCGATCCTCAAGGAAGCCCTTGCCGCCGCACGGCGGGATGCGGTTCCAGAGGCGTATATCCAGCGGATGTATTCCTATGCGCAGCAAGGGTTCACTCATTTTGTATTTCACGAGTACGACACGAATTGGGACGGCAAGGCCTACCAAACGGTATCGGGCCAGAACTCAAACAATAGCGTGCGCATTTCCAACGATTTTTTTGCGGCGCTGGAGGCGGACGGCGATTGGCAACTCAAGCGACGGGTCGACGGCAAAGTTTCCAAGACCATCAAGGCGCGGGACCTCTGGGATCAGATCGCTTGGGCCGCATGGATTTGTGCGGATCCCGGGACGCAATACGACACGACAATCAACGAATGGCACACCTGTCCGGAGGATGGTCGTATCAATGCCTCCAATCCCTGTTCTGAATACATGTTTCTCGACGATACGGCATGCAACCTGGCTTCGCTCAACCTCGCTCATTTCTTTTCGACCGACGCCCAATTTGAGCTGGAGAATTTCCGTCATGCCGTGCGCCTGTGGCCCTTCCCGGGTTATGCCAATAACCGCGAGGCCATGCTGCGTGTGATCCGTAATCACCGACGAGCCGCCTACAATGCCGCTCCGGAAGAGTATGAAGATTTGACAATTACACCGATCGGGATCCAGCCGGAGCATTGTTCTCCCGAGTTGCTCGTGGCTGCACGTCGTGCCTGGGACCGTGCCCTCGAGTTGGGAACGGCCTACGGGTATCGCAATGCGCAGGTCACAGTGATTGCTCCTACCGGCACGATCGGACTCGTGATGGATTGCGATACGACGGGCATCGAACCGGATTTTGCGCTTGTCAAATTTAAAAAACTGGCCGGCGGAGGTTATTTCAAGATCATCAATCAAAGCATACCCGCTGCACTCAGATCCTTGGGTTATCTAGAGTCTCAGATTCAGGACATCGTGAACTATTGTGTTGGCCGGCAAACCTTGCAGACCGCACCATTCATTAACCATGAGACCCTCAGACAGAAGGGATTCGATGACGCAGCACTCGCACGAATGGAAGGCGGTTTGTCCCAGGCTTTTGAGATTCAATTTACGTTTAATAAGTATGCGTTGGGTGAGGATTTCTGCCGGGAGAAGTTGGGATTGACCGACGCACAATTGAATGAATCCAACTTCAATATGCTGAAAGCACAGGGATTTACACAAGAAGAAATCGCCGCTGCCAATGATTATTGCTGCGGCACCATGACAGTGGAAGGGGCTCCACATCTCAAAGCCGAGCACCTTCCAATTTTTGATTGTGCCAACCGCTGTGGCCGGATCGGTCAGCGGTATATCGCCGTCGATGCACACATCCGTATGATGGCGGCGGCACAGCCATTCATCAGCGGTGCCATAAGCAAAACGATTAACATGCCGGCCGATGCAACGCTGGAAGAAGTGAAATCGGCCTATTTGTTTGCCTGGAAGAGCATGGTCAAGGCCGTGGCTCTGTATCGTGACGGCTCGAAGTTGAGCCAGCCGTTATCGGCCTCAACAGACAGCGGCAAGACCGTCGAAGCCTCGTCCGAAATATTATCGATTGCGGAAAAAGTCACAGAACGTGTGTTGGTACGGTACCTAGCGAAGCGCCGACCACTTCCGACCAGACGCAATGGGTACACGCAGAAAGCCGTCGTCGGGGGGCATAAGCTCTATCTGCGCACGGGTGAGTATGAGGATGGTACTTGCGGCGAAATCTTCCTCGATATGCACAAAGAAGGGGCCGCATTCCGCAGCCTCATGAACTGTTTCGCCATTGCTATTTCACTGGGCCTCCAACATGGCGTCCCGTTGGAGGAGTTTGTCGAAGCATTCGTGTTTACCCGCTTCGAACCGAACGGGCCGGTCAAATTGAACGACCGGATAAAAATGTCCACGTCGATCATCGATTACATCTTCCGAGAGCTTGCCGTGACCTATCTTGACCGCTATGACTTGGCACAGGTCCAGGAAGAGGATCTTAGAATGGACTCTGTCAAAATGGACGCGCAAGATCCTGAATGTGTCGAGGAGCAAGCCACTCCTGAAACGTTGGCTTCGGCATCGATCAGTACGGACCTATTTCCTGCACGACGCGGGGCGATACCGCGTCATAAGGGCAATGGCCATGGAAATGGTAACGTAGCCCATACCGTCGAACTGAAGCGTGAAACGTTGACCTTGACCGCCATCAAAATGGCACGCGAAAAGGGCTATGAAGGAGATCCCTGCTCCAACTGTAAACAGTTCACCATGGTGCGGAACGGGACCTGCCTCAAGTGTACTAACTGTGGTGAAACGAGCGGCTGTTCGTAGGAGGGGGGACTCAATGAGTGCGGTCCTTCGCGAGCAAGGGATTGTCACAATCCATGATTTGGTGTCAGTCTGGTCGCGCAGCGGTGGTCGGAGGCCTTTCATTGTAAGGTCACGATCCATACTGGTCTTAAGCAAACCACTTGGGCTGATCCTCAACGACAGTGCGATATCGTCGGGTGGCAGGTGGGTTCCGCTGGTAACACGATGGAATAGATGGCTGAAGTGGAAACCCATGATTCAATCATGGCTGTCGCAATCGTTTCAGAATGGAAGGAGGCGGTCGTGCGCGGTATGCCATTCTATCTGTTCGTACCGCGCGGCCTCAAGGAGTCGGCACAAAAGCTGGTAGAGGACACCTCTGTCCCCGTTAGCGGTATCTACGAGTACACGTTTATAAATGGCTTACGTCAGGTGCTCTAGCCTGTATCTGTTAAATGATTCGAAACGCTTCTTCGTCCTGCTTATCCAGCAATGGAAATGAGATGGGTTCCCTGAAACTTTTCCCCCAGATCGGCGTTCCCCCCAGCGAGCCCAAGGCCTTGACGAATTGTTCCTGGCTGAACAGTTTGTCGATCGACCAAAGTACACCTTGGAAAGATACAGCGGACCATGCAGAGCGTGAACAACCAGACCTAGTTGCGTTTCTCCTCTCCGGTCAATCTATTTCTGT
>VBOM01000148.1 GCA_005877535.1 Nitrospirota bacterium
CTTGAAGAGACGAGGAAGATGATCAGGAAATGTGGGGGTGGTCGGGTTGGTGAAGAAGTGCGCGCGTGTAAGGTGCACAGCCCCACCCTCTGATGGAGTGAGTAGGGAGAGGACGGAACTTATGAAGCAGGGACTGAACCAAATCGTTCCGAATGTCGGCGTTGCTGTATGGCTTGCCATGGGGTTTCTGATTGTGCAGCCCGTCTCAGCCGAGGAAAAGGTCGCGGCCACCGCTCCGCCCGTCTCAACCCTGCAAAGCGTCTCAGTCAGCGCTCCGATGGTGAAGGGCGGCCTGCCGATCGATGACCCGACTGCTGCTGTGTGGAACAGCGCGACCCTGGCGAGATTTCCGATGTCGCCTCAAGTCCATTGGCCGACTCGTATTCTGGATGCGACGGTCAAAGATCTGAACGTGCGTGCCTTGCATGACGGGACCAACGTCGCCATTCTGCTGGAGTACGCCGACCCGACGGAGGATCCGGACGATGCGGCCGCGATTGAGTTCATGGTGGGCGACAAGAAGGCCCACTTTGCGCATGGCCAGCCGATGGCGCAGGTGGAAGGCGGCCCGGTGAATATTTGGTATTGGAAGAACAAAGACAACAAAGGCGTCGACATGAATGCCAAGGGCTTTGGCACACTCAAGGTACAGACGCACCAAGACGTGAAAGCCAAAGGCGTCTATTCCAACGGCACATGGAAAGTTGTCTTTTCGCGGCTGCTCGACACCGGACATCCGGACGAAGATACGAAGATCACGACAGGTGGGTTCATCAATATCGCCTTCGCCGTCTGGGATGGCAAGAAGGACGCAAGTGGCGAACTGAAGGAGAAGGGGTCCCAAAAGGCGGTCACCGCTTGGTGGAATTTCCGCGCAGAAGCGCCACCGAATTATTCCGGCTATTACTATGCGGCCATCGCAGTGGGTCTGGCCCTCGGATTTCAGTTCGTTCTGATCCGCAAGCTCAAGAAAGGGCATTCAGCATGAAGGCGGCTCGTCGATACGTATTGGGAGTGGTGGGTGGACTAGTTGGCATCTGGGCCATGGCGACCTTGGGTTGTGCTAACGAGCAGCAGCAGAAGGGGCATGAACTCTACAGCCACTACTGCTCGCACTGTCACGGTGCGACAGGACACCAGAACGAAGGATTCAATTGGGCCTCGATGCCCGATCCGAAGCCCAAAGACCTCTCGAATAAGTCAGAGATGGCCACCTTGAAAGACAATGACATCTTCAGTACGATTTCACGCGACATGAAGGATACGAGTGAGGGCGGGGACGTGATCGGCGACGACGATTTTGCCGTGCCCACCATGCCGACCTTCAAGTACACCCTGTCCGAAGACGAAATTTGGGCCATTGTCGGTTATGTCCGCGGCCTCCACGGCATGAAGATGGAGTTTAAAGTAGAAGAGCGAAAGAAAGAGCTGACCGCGGCGCTCCAAACGGCCCAAGCCAATTTAGACCAGGCCACGAAAACGTATGAGGCGGCCGAGAAGCAAGCCAGTGAAGAGGCCGAGAAGAAAAACATCGATGTCGATGATGCAGTCTACGCTAAGGAAATGGCAGCCATGGCGCAGGCGAAAAAGGAATTCGATGCTGCGCAGGCCGCGCTAAATAATTTCTCTACGAGGCCGGGAAAGGGGACGAGCATAGCCCGGCCAGATCTCACTGTGAAACCGGAACAGGTTGCGAAGATGGTGGAGCTCGGCCACCGGCTCTATGAGAACAAGTATGGCTGTAACGGCTGCCATAGCATTGGCGCAGATGGCGGCAAGGTCGGGCCGGCGCTCGACCGTGCAGGCTTCAGATTGAACGGGACCTGGATCTATCGGTGGGTGAGGAACCCGCAGGCGATGAAGCCGGAAACCAGGATGCCGGCACTCGGACTCAGCGATGCCGATGCCAAGGCCGTGACGATGTACCTTGGTACGTTGCGTGCGCCGAAGCCGGATGCCCCCATCGAAAAGCCGGCGGGCTGAACTCAGAGCAGAAATCCCGCAACCATTCCAAAGAAGACTGCGGCTCCTACCCATACATGTTGCGAAAACATGTAGAAGGCAGTGGGAGCGGGGACGGTCTGTCTGAGCTGCAGGGCTTGTCTCAGACACCACACTCCAATGGCCGCGAGCGCTGCATAGTAGATCCAGCCGATGTGGGCGAACCAGCCTGCAAGTCCCAGCAGCAGCAGCATCGCGCACAAGACTATGCCGACGGCGATCCACGTCGACGAACCGAACAACAGCGCCGAAGATTTCACTCCGATCAGACGATCGTCCTCCCGATCTTGAAGCGCGTAGATCGTATCGTATCCGATTGCCCAGCAGACCGTTGCAGCGAACAGGTACCAGGCCGGCGCTTCGATGGTCCCCCGCGAGGCGGTCCAGGCCATGATGGTACCCCAGCCGAAGGCGATACCCAATATGGCTTGCGGGATGTGGATCACGCGTTTCGCAAAGGGGTAGAGGCTGGCCAAGAGGATGGCGATCGGACTCAAGAGGATCGTAAGTGGGTCAAGGAGCAGAACGAGGATCCCGGCCAGCGAGAGGAGGAGACCGACGACCAGCAGAGCATGCGTGGTGCTGAGTTCACCAGACGCGAGTGGCCGTACCCGCGTGCGTGCCACATGTCGATCGAAGGATTGATCCGCTAAATCGTTCAGCACGACTCCCGCGCT
>VBOM01000149.1 GCA_005877535.1 Nitrospirota bacterium
TGGTGACCCAATCAAGCCTCCCAACGAGTTGTCGTCGATCCCCCGTGAGTAGCCGTAGCGTGGACGCCCATTCGCGAAGGATCCAATCGGTCTCTGCATCAGTACCGGCCAAATATTTCTCGGCTGCGAGAAAGTACTGCTCTTGAATGTCGAGGCCCGTGATGGTACTGCCGTTCTTCTGACGCACCGTCGCCTTCAGGTTCTGATCGCGAGACAGCTGCTTCACCGCAGTGACTGGGTGCTCCAATTCAAGAGCTGGGGCCGCGTCGCGCGCGATCACCTCCAGCGCCAACTGTGTCGTCCCGATTTTCAACGCCGTACTGTACTCACACATATTGGCATCGCCGATGATGAGATGGAGCCGCCGATATTTTTCCCGAACCGCGTGGGGTTCGTCCCTCGTATTCAGAATCGGCCGGTTGTGCATCGTGTCGACGCTCAAGTCGGTCTCCATAAAGTCGGCTCGTTGAGACAGCTGATAGTGGCCCGGCACAAATCCGCTCTCTTGACCTTCCACACCGACTTTGCCGGCTCCGGCAATGACCTGCCGGCTGACAAGGAACGGCAACAGTCCTGCAGTCAGCGAAGTGAAGGGAATCGAGCGTGGTACGAGATAGTTATCGTGACAGCCGTAACTGTGTCCGTGGAAGTCCGTGTTGTTTTTGTAGAGCTGCAGATGGGGCCCACCGATCGCATGGTTACGCCGCTCCGCCGCCCGCTGGACAATGCGCTCGCCGGCACGGTCATGGGCAAGGATGTCCTTTAACTTTCGGCATTCAGGCGTGGAATATTCAGGGTGCGTATGATCGTTATAGAAGCGTGCGCCGTTCGGGAGAACCAGATCGCTCTTCATCTCGTGAAACGAAAACGGCCGATGGGCATCGACCTTGGCGAACTCGTCTTCTTCTTTATCTTGCTGCAGGCCGGATACCCGAAATCCGCGCGCATCCTCGTGTGGATCTTCACCGCCATAGTCCCAGCGCCGCTCGAACGAGGCCGTTAAATGGGCCCGTACCAGTTCCATCGACTCCACGACTGGATCGACCGCGTCCTGGTCTTCTCTGGTAACCCCATACTCTGTTTCGATGCCGAATAACCGAATCATGCCGTTAGGCGTTAAACGTGAGGTGTAAAAGGAAAGGGCCTACTTGAACAAAGCCTTTTCATTTTCTCCTACCCCTCACGCCTTACCCCTCACCCCTTGCGTCTTCAGATAATTTGATTGATCAATTTCTCTTCGGACTGTCGCCCCCTCCGGAACGAGGAGACTCCAACGACCTGCTCCGGATGGTGATCAAGGAGCTTGAGCCATTCTTCCGCCGCATCATCGGGAGGCAACATCTCGCCCTGCCAGAATTCTGCGTGTACGGAGTTCACCAGATCGTCCAAGGTCATGCCTCCCTGCTCAGCCCCGCCGGACGCAATCATGCGATCAATCGCCTGTTCCTTCGCCCGTTGAACGATCGAGGCCAGGATTGCACCGCTGATCAGATCGCCTCTATAGAGTACCTTATTCTGTCCGCTTCGAAGTCTGACCGACAGGAGCCGATTTTCATCGATGCGCGAGAAGATCGCGGAGAGCGCATGCTCGATGAGGTCGGCGCAGGCCTTCTTCCGATCTCCGCCGTGCTGGTCAATCCATTGCCGGTCCAGAGGCAGGTCATCTGTTAGATACACGTTGAGGATCGCTGCCGCCGAGTCCCGATTCGGACGGCTCACTTTAATCTTGCGATCGATACGCCCTGGTCGCAGCACGGCCGGGTCGATCAGATCCGGCCGGTTCGAAGCCAGAATGATCACCACATCTTGCAGAGATTCGATCCCGTCCATCTCGGAACAGAACATCGGCACCAACGTGCTGGAGATGTTGAACGAACGAGACGCCCGTCTCGTGCCGAGAATCGATTCCGCCTCGTCGATGAAAATAAAGGGCAATGCCCCCTCGTTCCGGCGAGCCCGGGCCTGGGCAAAGAGATCCCGGACCATCCGCTCCGATTCCCCCAACCACATATTCAGAATCTCGGGCCCCTTGACGTGGAGGAAGGCCCCGCGAGTCACCGGTAGCTTGTCCCCCTTCCCACCAGGCGCGCCCTGACTTGACTCACCCACCAGCTTTGAGAGACTGGCGGCTGCCGCTTGTCCGATCAAGGTCTTTCCGCAGCCGGGAGGGCCATAGAGAAGAAAGCCCTTCGGTTGCGTGAACTTGAAGCGCTGAAACGTCTCGGCGTGGAGCAAGGGATATTCGATCGCCTTCTGAATGGCCGCAATCGCCTCCGTTTGCCCGCCGATCTGCTCCCATGTGACAGTGGGGACCTCGTCGAGGAGGTGGGTCTTGGCTTTCCGGTCTTCCAATTTCTCGATCGCCACGTGGAGGCTGGGATCGATACGCACCTCATCGCCGGCCTTCAGGTCCACGCCGATAAGATCGCTTGATCGTTGTAGAATCAAAACCTGCCTCCCCATCTCTTGCTCGAATCGAAGCCGCCCATCTACCAGCGCTTCCGCCACTTTCAACACAGGCCCATTACGGTCATAGCCCAATATCTTGATCACCGCGTAGGCTTCGTTGACTAGAATCTGGGCGCCGATCTTTAACTCGACGGCCTGCACCCGTGGATCGACTGCGGCATAATACTCAGCGCCACCCACCAGGATCCGTGCGAGACCTTCACCCGGCACCTCAAGCAGGGTACCGACCCGATTAGCCGGCGCCGTGAGCTTCGCGATAACGTCGGCAACTTTCTTGAATTCGACCTCACGCCTCTGCTGCGCCGCTTGTCCGAGGATCACGGCATGGCGCAACTTGTAGAGGATCTTCTGCCGAGGACCCCATGGATTGTCGCCTATCGCGCCCCTTCAATTGACGGCTTGGAGGGTCACAGATACACGTTCCTGGTGGGTTCCCCGTAATATTTCAACCATGACCTGGTCGTTGACTTTGTGGTGTTCCATTACATCCATTAGTTCGTCCTGGGTTCCGACCGGCTTGCCATCGACCGCCGTGATGATATCGCCCAACTCTACCCGCCCGGTGAGAGTCTCCCGCGCGCCCTTCAACCCGGCCCTCTCCGCCCCGCTGCCACGCGACACCTTACCGATAATCAACCCCTTAATCCCCCACCTCTTGGCCATCGCATCTGGAACGAGCGAAATCCCGAGCCCTGGGCGGATGAGTTTGCCGTACTTGATCAACTCTGGAACGATGCGATTGATGGTGTCGACCGGTACGGCAAAGCCGATTCCCGCGAAGGCCCCACTCGGGCTCACAATCTGGGTATTCACTCCGATCAATCGACCGGCACTATCGAGCAATGGCCCACCGGAGTTTCCCGGATTGATGGCGGCATCGGTCTGAATGACCCCTTCAATCGTCCGGTCCGATAAGGACTTGATCGTCCGCCCCAACGCACTGACCACGCCCGTTGTCAGCGTGTGATCGAGGCCGAACGGATTCCCGATCGCCAACACTTTTTGCCCGACGTGCAGATCATGCGACGACCCGACGGTGATGGGCGAGAGCGCCTCCTCAGGCACACGAATCTGCAGTACCACCACATCGTGATCGGGATCGGCACCGATGAGCGTGGCCTTATGCTCAGTCCGATCGGCCAGCGTGACGGTGACCGAATTTGCTCCGTAGACAACATGAAAATTGGTGACGAT
>VBOM01000150.1 GCA_005877535.1 Nitrospirota bacterium
AATCAGCTTCGCCACCAATCCCGTCCAGCCCGTTTGGTGACTCGCGCCAATGCCGGCGCCGTTGTCTCCATGGAAGTATTCGTAGAAGGGAACCATGTCTCGCCAGAGCGGATCTTCCTGGAACTTCGCGGTGCCTCCGAAGACGGGGCGCCGCCCGGTTTGGTTGCGGAGAAAAATGTGGATCAGCCGCCGAGACAATTCCGCGGCGACTTCGTTTAAGGCGATAATCCGACCAGAGCCGGTCGGACATTCGACTCTATAGTCGTCGCCAAGGAAGTAATGGAACTTCTGGAGTGATTCGATTAGCAGATAGTTGACGGGAAACCAGATCGGGCCACGCCAGTTCGAGTTCCCTCCAAAATTTCCCGTACTCGATTCAGCCGGTTCATAGTCCACTCGATAGTCCATGCCCATCGCCGAGAGCAGATAGGGGTGATCTTTGTGGTAGCGCGAAAGGGCGCGGATGCCGTAGGGAGACAGGAATTCCTCTTCATCCAACATATAACGCAACACGGATTTCAGCCGGTCGCGGCTCACCAGCGACAGGAAGCGCCGGACCTCGCCATCCTGTGATTGTGTTTCCACGTGCGCGCTGAAGTCGGGACGGTTTTCGATGAACCACTGCATGCGGTGTTTGAACCGGGGGAGACTATCGATCAGTTCAGAATCTAACGTTTCAACCGCAAAGAGCGGGATCAACCCGACCAGTGACCGGACCTTCAAGGGAAGCGTCTGCCCGTCCGGAAGTTGCAGGACGTCGTAGAAGAATCCGTCTTCTTTGTTCCACAACTCGATCTTCTCGTCGCCGATGTTGTTCATGGCCCGGCAGATGTAGACGAAGTGTTCGAAGAACTTGCTGGCGACGTCCTCGTACGCACGATTTTCTCGGGCCAGTTCCAACGCAATCGAAAGCATGTTGAGGCAATACATGCCCATCCAACTCGTCGCATCAGATTGTTCGATGTTACCGCCGGTCGGCAACGGCGCGCTACGGTCGAAGACCCCGATGTTATCGAGCCCTAGAAAGCCACCCTGGAAGATGTTTTTTCCTTTGGCGTCTTTACGATTCACCCACCAGGTGAAATTCAAGAGCAATTTGTGAAATACGCGCTCCAGGAAGAGTCGGTCTCCCACGCCTTTCCGCTTCTTGTCGATTTTGTAGACGCGCCAGGCGGCCCACGCATGTACAGGAGGATTCACATCTCCAAACGCCCATTCGTAGGCGGGAATCTGGCCGTTCGGATGCATGTACCACTCACGGAGCATCAGGATCAGCTGTTCTTTTGCAAAGGTCGCATCCACCAAAGCTAACGGAATGCAATGGAATGCGAGATCCCAAGCGGCATACCAGGGATACTCCCACTTGTCCGGCATGGAGATAACGTCGGCGTTGTAGAGATGCGTCCAATCCGAGTTGCGTCCATGGAGCCTCTCTCTGGGCGGTTCGGACCAAGTCGGGTCGCCCCTCAACCACCGATTGGCGTCGTAATGGTAGAACTGCTTGCTCCAGAGGAGGCCGGCAAATGCCTGCCGCTGCACGAGCCGCGCGTCTTCGGAGAGATCGGGCGGCGCGAGTTCGTCGTAGAACTCGTTGGCCTCTTGAATACGCTGCGTGAACGTGACGTTGAAGGCCTCGCGCGGAAGCCCCTTCTCGCTATCGTCGTTCGTCAAGCGAAGATGGACGATGTCCGATGCGCCGGGAGCCAGTGAGAGGGTGTAGTGAGCGGCGGCTTTCGAGCCGATCTTGTCGGGGTTCACCGCTTCTTTGTCGCCCCGCACCACGTAATCATGAAAGCTGTCTTTCACATAACGGGCCCCCTCCGTATCGCCGTATAGCCGACTGGTGTTTGTCTCGTTTTCCGTGAACAGCAACGTCGGCTGCCGCTCGCACCAGAGGCGTCGTCGACCGTAGTACTCGTGATCCAGCTCGATGACGCTCATGCCCTTGGCGGCTTTTCCTTCACGTATTCGCGGCCGGCGCGCGTCGAGTCCCCAGGACCAGGTGTTCCGAAACCAGAGGGTCGGCAAGAGTGTCAGCTCAGCGGGATCGGGCCCATGGTTGACGACGTGAATGCGGATCAGTAGATCCTCGGGGGAGGCCTTGGCATATTCTACGACGATGTCGAAGTAGCGATTTTCGTCGAAGATGCCGGTGTTGATCAGTTCGTATTCCATGTCCCGCCGGCCCCGTCGGCGATTCTCTTCGACGAGCTTCGCGTAGGGGAACTCCGCCTGCGGGTACTTGTAAAGGTATTTCATGTAGGAATGGGTCGGGGTCGAATCGAGATAGAAGTAATACTCTTTGACGTCTTCACCATGGTTCCCTTCATTGCCAGTGAGGCCGAAGACCCGTTCCTTCAGAATGGGATCTCGTCCGTTCCAGAGGGCGATGGCGAAGCAGATATATTGGTGGCGATCGGAAATGCCGGCCAGTCCGTCCTCATTCCAGCGAAAGGCGCGCGAGCGAGCCTGGTCGTGAGAAAACGATTCCCAGGCGGTCCCGTGCGGGCTATAGTCTTCGCGGACGGTACCCCAAGCCCGTTCGCTGAGATAGGGTCCCCAGCGTTTCCAATGTTCCTGCCGGCGGGCGTCTTCATCGAGACGCTTCCGTTCCGCGGTGAGCGGTGATGGACGTGGTGGTTTTAATGCGCTGGTTGGGCGTGAATGCTGCATGGGACTCCTCAGCGGCTCGCATAGAGGAACGGTCGGCAAAACAGGCATTTCCCTACAACCCTAGCAGGAAAATGACCCAGTCCGCCAGCTTCGCTTTCGATACCCCTCAAGCCTGAAGCATATCTCGGGGGAGAGCGGAGCTAATAGCTTATGGCGCTTAGCACGGACAAAGACAAGCTTGTGATTGTTCTACGGGCATGCTATCGGTCATACGTCATAGGCTCTTTACTTTCGGACGAGCTTCGAACGACGCTTCATGAAAGAGGTACGAGGTGGACGACCTGTTGGGGCATCCTGCAGGCTCTTCTGTTATCGGTGGGCCTAGGATAGAAGCTGGGTCGAGTTGTGGAACAATCGCGGCGAGTCCTCAGGGTTTCGCCCGCATTATTCATGAAGGATCGTTGCGAAAACGTGCAGACGCAACGAGAGTATTCTGAGGTGTGAAGCCCTTAAGCATATTTGTGCAGTATGTCGAATGGCTGAACGGCGGGACCGCCTGTCAGCGCCCGGTATCCGCGCTTGCATCAGTAGCTTCATGAATCATGTGGGGTATAGGAGGGGAGTTCGATGAGCCGAAGGGT
>VBOM01000151.1 GCA_005877535.1 Nitrospirota bacterium
CCCAGTGGGGAACGAGACGAAAGAGCCGATAGAGCGGTTCGCTGAGACAATATCCGATGAAGGAACGGGCTCGATCGGGCCAGGACCTTGTGTGTCGCGTCATCCCATCACCCGATCCAGTTCGACGCGATCGGAGGGGGTCACGCGATAGCCTCGTTCATAGAGATCGCTCATGCCTTGCATCAAGGCGTCCATATTGCGGCTGCGGTACCAGTTGTCGAACCGCTCTGTGAGTGCCCTAACCTGGTTAGGGGTCGGTTCCCCTTCATGGTACGAGAGAATAAGGGAGCGGAGCAAATCTTGAAGTTCGGTGGGACTGTAGGTCGCATCATCATTCCGGTCGGCGACCAAGGCGAATTCGTAGAAGGTCAGGCTGACCGAGAGCAATGACTGTGTCTTGGCAAAATCAGCTCGCGCTTCGTCCATCCCGCTTGGATAATCGCGAAGACAATCCACTTCGAGCTGAGATGAAGGAGTGGTGTTCCAGCTGATTCCCTGCACGGCCGGGGGAGGAGTCTTTTCAAGCTTATAAAACCACGAGATGCAGCTGTTCGCTTGAGAAAAGGCCTGTTTGTCTTTGTGGATCTGTCGGCCGATGTGTTGGGTGAACTGTTGAAAGATCGTGTTCTCTCTACCCAACGAGTCCCCTGGAAACAGAGCACACATCAGAACGATGAGTGAGATTCCTGCTGCGAACAGGCTGGCCTGAGGTCGCTGGACTATAAGAAGACGATGTTTGGAACAGATTGTTGGGTCAGAGGCTGGGCGAAAAGACATAGGCAAAGTATACCATGCGAGTCGTCTCCCTCTCATCGTGATTTACAAAGACGTGAGGGTGATCACGTGCAAATGAAAAGGGGCTGATTGCACCATGAACATGCCTTTTTTGACAGCAGCATTGCCGGGCATTGGCGGACAGATGCGGACTCTTCCGGAA
This sequence comes from Nitrospirota bacterium, assembly GCA_005877535.1. Taxonomy (GTDB): domain Bacteria; phylum Nitrospirota; class Nitrospiria; order Nitrospirales; family Nitrospiraceae; genus Palsa-1315. The sequence goes on from VBOM01000151.1 coordinate 938, forward strand.
GACTTCCAGGTCGTGGAGCGCCCACTCTATCTTCCTTGTGGAGAAGGTGAGCATCTCTACGTCAAGATCAGAAAACGCCTGCTCTCGACTCCGGATCTCATCCTGCGAATGTCGTCGGTCTTGGAGCTGAAGGCGCAAGCAATTGGAGTGGCAGGCCTCAAAGACGCCAGGGCCGTGACCACGCAGATGGTCTCGCTTCTAGACGTCACGCCTGAACGGCTGGATCGACTGAAATTGGATGAGCAGCTATTGTCTGTGGAAGTGCTGGGTCGGCACCGCAATCGCTTGCGTCCTGGGCATCATGCAGGGAATCACTTTCGGTTGGTGATTCGGGATGTCGCCACGCACGCCCGCGAGACGGTGCCCCTGGTCACGGACATGCTGGTGCAACGAGGCGTGCCGAACTATTTCGGTCCGCAACGGCAAGGGCGAAGCGGACAGAATTACCAAATCGGAGCCGAATTACTGGTGGACCCTGCCCGCCGAAACAGGCTGGGCCGGTCCAAGCGAATGTGGTACCTCAACGCCTATCAATCGCACTTCTTTAATGACATGTTGGCCAGACGATTGTATCGACTCGATCGTGTGTTGGTTGGAGATTGGGCCATGAAAATGGAGAACGGCGCCTGTTTTCTGGTCGAGGATGCCGTAAAGGAACAGCCACGGGCCGACCGGTTCGAGATCAGTCCCACCGGCATCCTGTTCGGGTCGCGCGTTTCGTGGGCGGTCGGAGAACCGGGCGAAATCGAACGGGCCGTGGTCGCCGAGAGCGGGGCCACGCCGGAGAGTCTCACCGAAGCCGCGAAGGCATGCCCGCTAGCTTCGTTCTCGACTCGTGAAAGTCCTCAACGGGGACCCGGCCGCCTCACCGGCTCGGCGGCGCGCACAGACTTGGTGCTCCTTATTCGTCGCACCGTGCGCCCCAGAGGGTACGCCTCCGGTGTTTGCTCGCCTGCGGTCTCGCCAGGGAAGAGGCGCGCGTTGGCGCGCCGGGGCTGGGCGGGTGAGAGGGGTGAGCATTTTGAGCAGCCTGCGGGAGGATTACCTCAGTCATTCCCTAGAAGAACTGGAAGCGAGTGGCTACACATGGGCGGAAGCTAGTCTAGATGCACAATCAAATTCTGCAGTGGTTGAAACTGGGTGGTAGAATCTGTGCGAAGCCTAACCCTACGAAAAAGTGAGAATCTGACCTATGATGCATGACCAAGAAACCGTCCTGCTCCAAGGACATATCATCGATTCGTTGATCCTGGCAAAGGTTCTGGATACGATTCTGATGATGGGTGGAACATTCGATCTCCAGGACGTGCAGATCGGCAAAACCCGCGAGGAACCTTCGCGCGCCAGAATCATCGTGCGGGCCTCGTCTGCGAAATTGCTCAGCGAGATCCTCCATGCCATTCAACCCCACGGCGCGTCGGTTGAGAGTGAACGGGATTGCCGGCTGAGTGCGGCGCCGGAGGACGGCATCTTTCCCGACGAGTTCTACGCGACCACCCATTTATCCACCCAGGTGCGAGTGCGTGATCGGTGGGTGGAGGTAGAGCAGATCGAGATGGACCTGGGAATTTGCGTGGACCTCGTGAACCTGACTGCCCGCACCATCCCAATGGGACAGGTTAAGAGGGGGGATATGATTGTAATTGGTCGTGAGGGCGTGCGGGTAATCCCGCTGCAACGGCCACGTGAACGCGATGTGTTCAGCTTCATGGAATCGCAGGTCTCGGCCGAGCGCCCCCACGGGCACATTATCGGTGACATCGCCAGGCGCCTCGTGCAGTTGCGAACAGGGTTCCGAGAGGGAAAAGCGGGCAGCAAGGTGCTGCTGGCGGGGGGGCCGGCGATTGTTCACGCCGGAGGGCGCGAGGCGCTGGCATGGCTCATTGATGAAGAATTCATCCATGTTTTGTTCTGCGGGAACGCGCTGCCCGCTCACGATATGGAGGTTGATCTTTACGGAACGTCCCTCGGCTATGGGCATGTTGCTGGTCGCGTCGTGCCGCATGGGCATGAGCACCATCTGCGAACTATTAATCGGATCAGAGCCATCGGCAGCATCGAAGCAGCGGTCAGGTCGGGAATCGTCAAGACTGGAATTATGGCGGCCTGCGTCAGACGGGGCGTCCACGTCGTCATGGCCGGTACGATACGCGATGACGGCCCGTTGCCCGGTGTGATCACTGATTCGCTAGAGGCCCAGGCAACCATGCGTAGGGCAATTCCTGGTATCGGACTGGCCTTGCTCGTGGCCTCGACGCTGCACGCGGTGGCGACGGGCAATTTGTTGCCCGCCACGGTCCCTTCCGTTTGCGTCGATGTCAACCCAGCCGTTCCGACGAAACTCGCGGACCGAGGAAGTTTTCAGGCTGTCGGGTTGGTCATGGACGCCGCGTCGTTTCTGCGCGAACTGGCGCGCGAGCTAGGAGCCCGTCTGTGATTCCAGGATGTTCAAAAAGGCCAGACTTCTCACCCACCCAACCCTGGCGCGCCGAGACGCGCCTTCTCCCAAACAAGGCCGCAGCTCTGCAGCTAACCCTCGTTTCACGTTTCACGCCTCACGTTTCACGGTTCATGAGAACGAAGCTGGGGGACTTTTTCAACATCCTGCTGGGGTGGAGGCCATGAGCCGCCTACTGGTCTGCTCGCCAGATTATTTTGGTATCGAATACGAGATTAATCCGTGGATGCGCCGTTCGAATGCCGTCAATTCAGAGCAGGCCATCCGCCAGTGGCATCACCTCATGCAGGTGCTCGAACAGGACGTGGGCGTGGTCTTGGACCGGATGAAGCCGGTGCCGGGACTGCCCGACCTGGTGTTCACGGCGAATGCCGGCATCGTCGTTGGAGGCAAGGCGGTGCCGAGCCGTTTTCGCTATGCCGAACGGCAGAAGGAAGAGGCGTACTTTGAGGACTGGTTTCGTGGGCAGGGGTACGAAGTCGTCACGCTGGATCCGGGCCGCTTTTTCGAGGGAGCCGGGGACCTCTTGGGATTTCCCGACACGTGGTTCGGTGGCTATCGACAACGATCGGATATCACTGTGTTCCCGACCATCAGCGGCTGGTTTCACCGAGAGATCATTCCCCTCGAACTGGTCGACAAGCGATTCTATCACCTCGATACCTGCCTCTGTCCCTTGAGCGGCGGTGAACTCCTGTATTTTCCTCCAGCCTTCGATCTCTATGGGCAAGAGGCCCTTGCCGAACGAATCGCTTCTTCCAGACGTCTCGTGGTACAGGAAGCTGAGGCTCTCAGGTTTGCCTGCAATGCCGTTTGTGTTGGGAAACACGTCGTGTTGCCCGCAGGCTGTCCGGAAACAGAATCCCTGTTGACCTCGTGCGGCTATCTTCCTCATCCAGTCCCGCTCGATGAATTTATGAAATCGGGCGGGTCGGCGAAGTGTCTGACCCTCGCCCTCGATTGAGAAGGGTCATTCGTTAGCAGTCACTTCAACTCTCATTATTCAGGGCGCTTCCGCTTCAACAAACTCGCCGCTTTGTGCCCTCGCGAACGCAGAACCAACGGAAGCGGATAAATGTGTAACAATCCCTTCGTCATAGTTGGCAACCGTGTTTACATCATAGATTGAGAGGTGGTCGGGGTCATCAAGGTACTCCTGACTCTCATGGCCTGAAAGAAAGCGCCACCCACTATCTATTTCGTTATCCGGCTCCTCTCGATACATAAACCCAACCTTGCGCCCTTCAACCGTTATGTGGTCGGACGCGAAGCAGGACCCGTATCCAGTGGCAATCGGCCTGATTTCGTTCGCTGTCAATCCAAATTGCTTGCTCATGAATGTGACCTTTCATTAGCAGACTGCGGAAAGCTTATTTCGGCACAACAGAACTTCGATGGCCTGCATGTCTGAGACAAGAAGAGAATAT
>VBOM01000152.1 GCA_005877535.1 Nitrospirota bacterium
TCAGTCGAGAGGGTGGGTTGATAGCCGACTGCGGACGGCATACGGCCGAGCAAGGCGGACACTTCTGAACCGGCCTGGGTAAACCGGAAGATGTTGTCCACGAACAGCAGCACGTCCTGGTTCTCTTCGTCGCGGAAATATTCGGCGGCGGCCAATCCAGTCAGCGCGACGCGCAGACGCGCGCCAGGTGGCTCGTTCATCTGGCCATAGACCAGGGCGACTTTCGATTTGGTAAAGTCCTTGGGATCGATGACCTTCGACTCCTGCATTTCGTGCCAGAGGTCATTGCCTTCACGAGTCCTCTCACCGACGCCTGCGAACACCGAGAAACCACCGTGGTGCAAGGCGATGTTATTGATGAGCTCCATGATGATGACGGTCTTACCGACTCCGGCACCGCCGAAGAGCCCGACCTTACCGCCCTTGCTGTAGGGCTCGAGAAGATCGACGACTTTGATGCCGGTTTCGAGGACTTCGGTTTTGGTGTCCTGATCTTCCAGGTGCGGCGCAGGCCGGTGAATGGGATAGGTCTTTGTCGTCTTGATGGGACCCATCTCGTCGACTGGTTCGCCCAACACGTTGATCAGCCGCCCCAATGTCTCGCGGCCGACCGGCACAGAGATCGGCGCCCCTGTATCATGCACAGCCATCCCTCGCGTGAGACCGTCGGTCGTGGACATCGCGATGCCGCGGACGCGGTTTTCACCGAGATGCAGCGCGACTTCAAGGGTGATGCGGACAGCAGGCGTGCCGGCGGTCTTATTCTCTTCCTGAATGACTTTGAGGGCGTTGTAAATGTTGGGCAGTTGTCCGGGAGGAAACTCCACATCTACCACCGGTCCGATGACTTGAATCACTTTTCCTATGCTCATCTTTCACCTTCACTGAAAATGTTGAATGTTAAATGATGAATTGTGAATGGAAGACGTTCAACGACGGTTCTTTCCACATTAAACATTCAAAATTCACCATTCAACATTGTTATTTGAGTGCTTCGGCCCCGCCGACGATGTCCATCAGTTCTTTGGTAATGGCGGTCTGGCGGGTCTTGTTGTAATGCAAAGTGACTTTCGTGATGAGTTGTCCCGCGTTTCGCGTCGCGCCGTCCATCGCCGACATCCTTGCTCCATGTTCCGCCGCGGCTGATTCCAGCAGAATGCGAAACGTCTGCGTCTGGAAATGTTTTGGAACGAAGACGTTTAAGAGGTCAGCCTCGTCCGGTTCATAGAGATAACTGCCGCCGGTCGTGCCTTCAGCCTGCGCCGTCCCAAACTCAGCTGCGGCATCGACGGGAAACAGCTTCTCCACGATCACACGCTGTTGAATGGCTGACTTGAATTCATTATAGACAATGTAGAGTTCGTCGAAGGTGCCCTTGACGAAGTGGTCGGTCAGATCGCCGCCGATATCGATGGCGTGTTCGAACGTGAGCCTGTCGAAGATGCCGGTCCACTCCTGCCTGATCGGCCAGGTGCGGCGACGAAAATAGTCACGGCCCTTGCGCCCTACGATGCTCAAATTGACCTGTAATCCCCGGGCCTCGCATTCCCGCACAAACTCCGAGCTCTTCCGCACAATATTGCCATTGAACCCGCCGCACAGCCCGCGATCGCTCGTGACGACGAGCACTTCGACCTTCTTCCCTTCCCGCTTCTGCAGCAAGGGATGCGAAGACCGGTTCACACGCCGGCTCAGGTTGCTGAGCACACTCCGCATCTTGAGGGCGTAGGGGCGCGCCGCCAGAATCCGGTCCTGCGACCGTTTCAGCTTCGCCGCTGCCACCATCTTCATGGCCTTGGTAATCTTTTGTGTATTCTTAAACGCCGCTATTTTGCGGCGTAGACTCTGTAAACTCGGCATGGCATCAGGGGCCTCAGCGCCCCAATTGAGAATTCAGAATTGAAAATGATGAACTATGGTTTTGCGCCGTACCCCATCTTTTGTTTAAAGGTCGCGAGGAGCTCTTTCAGTCTGCCGGCGACCTTGTCATCGATCTTTCCGATGCTCGCGATTTCTTTCTTCAGCTCATGATGGTGCTGTTGCACGTAGTGCAGCAGGTCTGCTTCAAACTGTTGAACTTGATCAACCGGGACATCGTCCAGGTATCCGTTGACGCCGGCGTAAATCGACAGTACTTGATCGGCGACCGGCATGGGTTTGTATTGCCCCTGTTTGAGCAACTCGACCATCCGGACTCCTCGCGCAAGCTGCATCTGCGTCGATTTGTCGAGTTCGCTGCCGAACTGCGCGAACGCGGCCATCTCGCGGTACTGCGCGAGGTCGAGCCGAAGGGTACCAGCCACCTGCTTCATGGTCTTGATCTGAGCCGAACCTCCGACGCGGGAGACCGACAGACCCACGTTAATCGCGGGGCGAATACCGGAATAGAACAGGTCGCTGCCGAGATAGATCTGCCCGTCGGTGATCGAAATGACGTTGGTGGGAATGTAGGCGGATACGTCACCGGCTTGCGTTTCGATGATGGGCAGTGCGGTCATGCTTCCCCCGCCGAGCTTGTCGCTGAGCTTGGCTGCACGCTCCAACAGCCGGGAGTGCAGATAGAACACATCGCCCGGATAGGCTTCGCGGCCTGGCGGACGACGGAGCAAGAGAGACAACTGACGATAGGCCACGGCGTGCTTGGAGAGGTCGTCATAGACGATCAACGCATGTTTCCCGTTATCCCGGAAGTACTCGCCGATGGCTGCACCGGAGAAGGGCGCAAGATACTGCATGGGCGCCGCATCGCTCGCGG
>VBOM01000112.1 GCA_005877535.1 Nitrospirota bacterium
AAGTGCCTACGCCGGGACATGCTCTCACGCTGACCGTCGACGAGGTCATCCAATACATTGCAGAAAAAGAACTCGAGGAGGCCGTCACTCATACCCATGCCAAGTCCGGGACAATCATCGTCATGGAGCCGCAATCTGGTGCGATTCTCGCGATGGCTGTCAGCCCACGATTCGATCCGAATGTCGTCACCGCGTTGACGCCCGATCGGTGGCGCAATCGCGCTCTGACGGATACGTTCGAGCCTGGGTCGACCATGAAAATGGTGGTTGCGGCCGCGGCGCTTGAAGAAAAAGTGATGACACCCGACTCCATGGTCTTCGGTGAAAACGGCCACATGGTGATTGCGAATACGACGATTCATGACCATGACAAACTGGGGTGGATGACCTTCTCTGAGGTGATTCAAAAATCCAGCAACATCGGCGCGGCCAAAACCGGAATGGCTCTCGGAGAGCAGCGGCTCTACCGCTATCTCCAAGCGTTCGGATTCGGCCAACGTACGGAGATTGATCTGCCGGGCGAAGTGAACGGACTCTTGAAGGCTCCCAAAGACTGGGGTCGTCGATCGCTGGCGTCGATTTCGATGGGACAGGAGGTCGGGGTGACGCCCCTCCAGATGGTGTCGGCGGTGGCGACTCTTGCCAATGGTGGCGTGATGATGAGGCCCTATGTGGTGTCCGAAGTGCGCGATCAGAAGGGTCGCTTGCTTAAGGAAGTACTGCCACAAGTGAAACGGCGGATCTTGTCACCGGAGACGGCTCGGATGATGACGACGATGTTGGAGGGTGTCGTGACGAACGGGACGGGAACGAAGGCTGCCATTCCCGGTTTTCGCGTGGCGGGTAAAACTGGGACCGCGCAAAAAATTGATTCGCGAACCGGCGCCTATTCCTCCACGCAGTTTGTCGGGTCGTTTGTCGGATATGTTCCGGCAGAATCTCCGCGACTGGCGATGATCATAGTCCTCGATGAACCTCAAGGTGAAGCGTGGGGCGGGGCCGTGGCGGCGCCCGTCTTTCGGCGGGTCGGGGAGCAGGTGCTCAACTATCTTGGTGTGTCCAGAGAAGACACGGTGAAAATCGCACTGGCAATGAAGGACCACTAAGAGCCCATGGCACGCGATCCCATCACCCTCACGCAGTTGGTCGCGGCGCTCCGTGGCCAGGTCGAGGTTCTGGAGCAGCGCGGCGATGCGAGTTGTCCCGTGCATGCGATCACGGACGATTCGCGGGCTGTGGTAGCCGGGAGCCTCTTTGTCGCCGTCAAGGGTGAACGCGTTGATGGCCATGGATTTGTCAAGCAGGCCATCAAGGCCGGCGCGGTTGCGGTGGTCGCGCAGGCGTCTGTGGGATCAGGGCTATTACCCCTCGTGCTGGTGGCAAATTCGCGAAAGGCGCTCGGTCTTCTGGGCAGCCGGTTTCATGGGGATCCATCTGCTCGCCTCAAAATGATTGGCGTGACGGGCACGAATGGCAAGACGACGACGACGTATCTCTGCAAAGCATTACTGGAAGGGATCGGCCAACGGGTAGGGTTGATCGGTACGGTGGGGTACCAGATCGGTCAAGAGACGCTTCCGGCCCCTCACACGACGCCCGGCGCACTCGACCTTCAAGCACTCTTGGCGAAGATGGTCGAGACCGGTCTCACCGCCGCAGTGATGGAAGTGTCGTCCCATGGCCTCGCGTTAGACCGGACATCGGGCTGCGAGTATGACGTGGCGGTCTTCACGAACCTCACCCAGGATCATCTCGATTTTCATCACACGATGGATGAGTACTTTGAGGCGAAGATGCAACTGTTTGTCGGATTGGCCGGGGGGCAGAAGGCCGGGAAGCTTGCCCTCGTCAATATGGACGATCCACGCGGAGCCACGATTCGCGCGGCCTGCCCTGTGCCGGTCTGGGGCTATGCTATTCAGAGCCAGGCCGATCTCAAGGCGGAACGAGTGCGCCTATCGCTTACCGGGACTACCTTTTCTGCGGCAACTCCCGCAGGCTCGTTTACCGTCGAGAGCCGACTGGTCGGGGAGCACAACGTCTACAACTTGTTGGGGGCGATCGGGGTGGCGTTGCACGACGGGGCGACGTCCGATCAGATCTGTGAAGCGACTGCCCATATTGCCAATGTCCCAGGTCGCTTCGAGCTGGTCTCCTCCGGGCAGGATTTTACCGTTGTGGTCGATTATGCCCACACGGAAGATGCACTCCTCCGGTTGCTGACGGCAGCCCAGACGTTGAAGACCGGACGGATCATTACAGTCTTCGGCTGCGGTGGTGACCGGGATCGTGGCAAGCGGCCCAAGATGGGACGCGCAGCCGTGGAATACAGTGATGTGGTGGTCTTGACGTCCGATAATCCTCGAACCGAGGACCCGATGACAATCCTCCGTGAAGTAGAGGTCGGCGTGCGTGATGCGCTGGAGCGCCACAGTCATGTGCAGTATCACTTGGTGCCGGACCGTCGTGAGGCGATCGGCACCGCCATCCGCGAGGCGCACCGCGGCGATATGGTGCTCATTGCCGGCAAGGGGCATGAAGATTATCAAATCATCGGCACCAAGAAGTTTCATTTTGACGACCGTGAGGCGGCTCGCGAGGCGATTCAGCAATTGCGGGATTGCGCGTGAGACTCCAGGCCACAGCCGAGATTGCGCAGGACAAGGAATCGATGGGACTCTTTACGGTTGAAGAATTACGAGAAGTCATCAGCGTGAAAGTTCTCGCGGGGCAGGACTCGTTGTCGGGGAAGCAGAGGATCAGACAGATCAGCACGGATTCCCGATCGGTTCGCCGCGGTGATCTGTTTGTGGCACTCAGGGGCGATCGGTACGACGGCCATGAGTTTGTGCCGGCCGTACTTGCTCAGGGCGCAGTGGGGGCCATCGTTCACGATGAATACCGCCTTCCTCCAAGCTCCGTAGCGGTCCGCAGGATTGAGGGTCGACCTGCGCCCTTTCTCTTCGGAGTACGCGATTCGCTGTTTGCCTACCAACAGTTGGCGACGCATCATCGCAGTCGGTTCCATATCCCCGTCGTGGCTGTGACTGGGAGTAACGGCAAGACGACGACGAAAGATATGGTGGCGGCGGTGTTGGCCCAGCGGTGGCCGGTGCTAAAGACCGAGGGGAATTTCAACAATCGGATCGGCGTGCCCTACACCCTGTTGCGGCTCACGGCTCGCCATCAAGCGGCCGTCATTGAGATGGGGGTGGATCAGCAGGGGTTCGGATTTTCAGAGAGGGCCGAGGTCCGCGCGAGCGGGGTTACGTCCGATGTTCGCCAAGGAACGACCTTTCGCTTACACCTTCCTGGAAAGAGCCGTCCCACGATTGTTCGAATCAAGGTGCATGGTACCCACAATGTCACCAACGCGCTCGCCTCAGCGGCGGTGGGTTCTGCGTTGAACCTGTCCGGTTCGATGATTGCCCAAGGGCTGGGCCGGTTTCGTCCTGCCGCGATGCGATCGCAGGTGGTGACCCACCATGGCGTCCATATCATCAACGATTGCTACAATGCCAATCCTGCTTCGATGAAAGCGGCGCTCCAATTGCTGGCACAGTG